>JACCWD010000044.1 GCA_013697825.1 Rubrobacter sp. | reverse complement strand
AGACGCGCTTCGAGTGGAAGATCCCCGAGTGGTCGAACGCCATCGAGCGCGACCGCGCCCGGATCTACTTCATAGCCTACTCTGCGGCCTCCGCGTTCTATTTCCTCGAGAAGGCCCTCGAACTCGTGTACGCCGGAGAGACGAAGACCTTCCAAGAATTCGAGGTTCCCGACGAGGGCATCGGGTGCGGCTTCCACGAGGCGGTGCGCGGGGTGCTTTCGCACCACATGGTCATCAAGGACGGCAAGATCGCCAACTACCACCCGTACCCGCCGACGCCGTGGAACGGCTCTCCGACCGATTCATACGGGACGCTCGGCCCATACGAGGACGCGGTCGCCGGAACCCCCATCTTCGAGGAGAACGGCCCCGAAGATTTCAAGGGCATAGACATCATGCGGGCGGTTCGCAGCTTCGACCCGTGCCTGCCGTGCGGGGTGCATATGTATCTCGGCAACGGCAAGACACTCGAGAAGCGACACTCCCCGACCCTCGGGATCGGCGTGGACGAATAAACCGGACGTATAACCGGGCGGGTCCGTAACAAAGGGCCCGCCCCTTTTTGGAAGGGGTCGCGTGGTCAAGCTAACCGTCCTTTACGGACATCCCGGAGATCCGCAGGCGTTCGACGACCATTACAAAGACACCCACACGCCGCTCGTGGACAAGATCCCGAACCTGAGAAACTTCGAGTACGCGAAGGTGGTTGGGACGCCGGACGGAAGCGAGCCGGGACACTACGCTGTCGCGGAACTCTGGTTCGACGACATGGGGTCGTTCGAGGCCGGAATGGGGGGCGAGGAGGGGCAGGAAGCCGCCGGAGACCTCCCGAACTTCGCCACCGGCGGCGCGACTATGCTCGTCTGCGAGGTCGAATAATGCTTCTTGAGGATAAGGAACTGCGAGAGCGGGTCGCCCGGATGGAGACGCTTCTCGAAGAGATCGAGAGCCTCGAAGACCCCCGCGCGAGATCCAAAGCCGCCGAGGTCGTGGGAGTACTCCTCGACCTATACGGTGAGGGTCTCGCCCGCATGATGGAGGCGGTCGCCGAAAGAGAGGACGGCGAGAAGACATTCGAAGCCTTCGCCGACGACGAGCTCGTCTCGCACCTCCTCTTCCTCCACGGGCTTCATCCGCTGGATCTGGAGGCTCGGGTGGTCGGCGCGCTCGAAGAGGTTCGTCCATACCTCCAGTCCCACGGCGGTAACGTGGAGCTTGTGAGTGTGGAGGGCGGCGTGGCGCGCCTTCGGCTGGAGGGGAGCTGCAAAGGCTGCCCATCCTCCACCATGACCCTCAAGCTCGCCATCGAGGAAGCCATATGGAAAGCCGCCCCGGATCTCGAAAGCATCGAGGCCGAGGGAGTCGCCGCCGAACCCGAGCCGGCTCCGAACTTCGTGGCCGGCCCCACACTCCGAAGGAAGAAAAAGAAGCCGCCGGAGGAGAACGGCGCGTCGCCGTCGTCGTGGACGGTCGTCGGCGGGCTGCCGCAACTCACCGGCGGAGGAACTCTCACGAAGGACGTCTCCGGCGAGCGGGTACTCTTCGTGAAGCTCGGCGACGACTTTTTCGCATACCGTGACCATTGCCCCGGATGCGGAGGTTCGCTGGAAGGAGGCGGCCTGAAAGGAGATGAACTGAGCTGTCCGGGATGCGAACTTCGCTATGACGTGCGCCGGGCCGGGGGATGTCTCGACGAGCCAACTTTGCATTTGGAGCCGGTTCCGCTGCTCGTGGACGAGGAGGTCGTCGAGGAGCGGGAGGGCCATAGTCGGCGGAGCATAGTCAAGGTCGCGCTTCCGAGCGCGGTGGGATGAGTCGTATGGCCGAGCGAAACGGCGGGAAGACGACCTCGGCTTTCTCCTCGCTGCGGCGTTTCGCGGAGGAGGAGTCCGCAAAGCCGGAGGTCGCTCAGGGACAGGGGGTGCAGGAATTCTGCGAGCTTTGCAGCGAGCCGATACCGCCCGAGCATCGGCATTTGTTGAATGTTTCGTCGCGGGAGATCATGTGCGCTTGCCGGGGGTGTTCGATCCTCTTCTTCGAGGATGCGGCGAGCGAGGGTCGTTACCGGCTCATACCCGACCGCCGACTCTTCCTCGAAGGCTTCGAGATGTCGGACGCGCAGTGGGAGAGCCTCCGCATACCGGTGGACATGGCGTTCTTCTTTTACAGCGCGCCCGCTGAGAGGGTCGTGGCATTCTATCCAAGCCCGATGGGGCCGACGGAATCGCTGTTGAAATTGAGCGCGTGGGAGGAATTGGAGGAAAGCAACCCGATATTGAAGGAGATGGAGCGGGACGTGGAGGCGCTCCTTGTGAATCGGGCGCGTGGGGCGAGGGATCATTACCTCGTTCCGATGGATCAATGCTATAGCCTCGTGGGCCTCATACGGATGCGGTGGCGGGGCTTCACGGGCGGGCGGGAGGTGTGGGAGGAGATCGAGCGTTTCTTCGAGGGTTTGCGGAAGGGTTCCAAAACCGTCACGACGAAAGGAGGCGGCAGATGAGCAGGATGAAGGACAACCTCAAGGTGGGTACGCCGGACGTGAAGATGGACGCTCCGTCGCACGTGGATGGGGTGGGACAGGGCAACGAGTCCGGCGGCATCGAGCAAGGCCCCGGCTACTACAAGACGGGCGAGAGAGGGGCGGGACGCGCCAGCGCGAAGTCCACGGCGCGCCGCTCGACGGGCATCAACGCCGATGCCAGGAACCCCATAGACCCGAGCAGCCCGACCCTGACACCGGCTTGAAAAAGCCGTCAGCCGTCAGTTGTCAGCTTTTCCATGCCGACCGCCGACGGGAGGGCGTTTGTGCCTGACCTGAATTTCATGGTCGAGGATGCCGAAGTCCTCGAATACGCCGCCGTTCCGAGCCTCGTTTTCAAGCTGCGCGTCGAGAATTTGGAGGAGGAGGCTATCCGCTCCGTCTCGCTGAACACGCAGGTTCGGATCTCGGCTTCGCAGCGGCACTATGAGGCGGCGGAGCAGGCACGGCTCCTCGAAGTTTTCGGCGAGCCGCATCGGTGGGGGCAGACTTTGCGGAGCCTTTTGTGGACCCACACGAATTTGCAGGTTCCGCCGTTCTCCGGGAGCGTGGTCGTGGATATGCCCGTAACTTGTACCTACGACCTCGAAGTCGTCGCGGCGAAGTATTTTTACGCTCTCGAAGACGGTGAGGTTCCGCTGGAGTTCCTCTTTACCGGGACGGTCTTTTATACGGAGGAAGGGCGGTTGCAAGCGTCCCGGATCTCTTGGGAGAAAGAGGCCGAGTATCGGATGCCGGTTTGGTTGTGGAAGGAGATGATGGATCGGTACTTCCCGAACAGCGCTTGGATCCAGCTCCACAAAGACGCCTTCGACCAACTCTACGACTACAAAGTTCGCATGGGACTCCCAACTTGGGAAGCCACCGTCGAAGCACTCCTTCGAGCCAGCGAAAAGGAGGTGGAGCGGTAGTGGACGTGGTGAAGAAGATCGCCGACGCGGTACTCTACGAAGGATACATCCTGTGGCCCTATCGCAAATCCGCGAGGAAGAACCAACAACGATGGACGTTCGGGGGCGTGTACCCGCGAGCATACAGCGAAGCCCGCGGCGAGGACGACCCCTGGCTCATGCGAACTCAATGTTTGGTCGAGGGGGATGGTAACTCCGCTATCGAGGTGAAGGTTCGTTTCCTTCACGTCACCGAACGCAAGGTCGCTTCGCTCCGGGGAGTCGGGGAGGCGGGGCGGCTTGAGTTCGTGGATGAGTTGCGGATCGGGGGAGAGCTTTATCTTCCGTGGGACGAGGCGACCGAGCGGGAGATAGCGGTCGGGCGGTTCACGCTCTCCGAGCTGGAGACGCCGATGCTGGTGGCTATAGACATTCCTGCGGGAAGCACGGAGGAGCCGCTGGCGGAGCCGGATGGGGAGGTCGCGGGGGTCGTGGTGCGTAGCTGGCGCGCGCTGTGCGGGACGGTGGCGGTGGAGGCCGAGCCGATGCGGGAAGGGCTTTTCAAGGTTACGGTCGGGATCACGAACACCACCCCGTGGGAGGGCGAGGATCGGGAAAGCACGCTCAGAAAGACCTTCGCCTCGACGCACACGGTGCTCGAGGTGGAGGGGGGGGAGTTCGTCTCGATGACCGACCCGCCGGAGGATTGCCGGGAACTCGCCGAGGAGTGCGGGAACTTGAAGACATGGCCGGTGCTCGTCGGGGAGGAGGGGGATCGGAGGATGATGCTCTCGTCCCCGATCATCCTCTCGGACTATCCGCAGATCGCGCCCGAAAGCCCCGGCGACATGTTCGACGGAGGCGAGATAGATCAACTCCTCATCCTCAACATCCTCACCCTCACGGACGACGAGAAGGAGGAGATGCGAGCCTCCGACCCCAAGGCGCGGGAGATTTTGGAGCGGTGCGAGTCCCTCTCGCCGGAGGAGCTTATGAACCTGCACGGTGCGATCCGCGATTTTAAGGTGGCGAGGGATTAGCATGGAGGACTTTTTCCGGGATCAGGAAGGCCGACCCCCGCTCGAGAGCGTGATGGTCAAGGGTGTCGAGCTTCGGAAAGGGAGCCGGGTGCTTTTGTGGCCGCGTCCGGGAGGGGACATCATGGACATTGCGCTGAAGGGGAAGGTCGCGTTCATAGAGGCCATCGAGCAGGATTACGAGGATCGCATCCAGCTTTCGGTGACGGTCGAGGACGATCCGGGTCGGGATCTCGGCGACGCCCATATCCTCGGACACCGCTTCTTCTTCACCCCCGAAGAGGTCGAGCCGCTTGACTTCGAGGCTCCCGATGAATAAGCGCGTCCTTATAGCCGGGGTCGGAAACATCTTCCTCGGCGACGACGGGTTCGGGGTCGAGGTGGTGAGGCGGCTCGCCGGGCGCGAGTTTCCGGAGGGCGTCGAGGTGAGGGACTTCGGGATACGGGGCATGGATCTCGCCTACGCGCTCCAAGACGACTACGAGGTCGTAGTCTTCGTGGACGCCACCCCTCGCGGCGAGAAGCCCGGCACCGTCTCCCTCATCGAGGCGGAGGTCGAGGACGACGGGGAAGTCTCCTTCGACACCCACGGCATGGATCCCGTCAAAGTCATCAAACTAAGCCGCACCCTCGGCGCCGAACCGAAGCGCACCCTCGTGGTGGGCTGCGAACCCGAGACGATCATTACCGGAGAAGACTACGATGACATGGTGATGGAGCTTAGCGAGCCGGTGCATGCGGCGGTGGGAGAGGCCGTTGAAATGGTCGAGTCGTTGGTGGAAGAAATCTACGAAAAAAAACGGCAAGCAAAAAGCTGACGGGCGGACAAGCTGAAATGCTGACGAGCGTGAGCGAAGCGAATCGAAAGGAGGTGAGACCGATATGAAGAAACTGCTTTTTCTGGTTTTGCTCGCGGGCGCCGCAGCGGTGTTCGTGCAGTTGCCGGAGCTGAAGAGGTACATGAACATGAGGAACATGTAGAAATTTTGGCGAGCATGAGGAGGTGATCGAATGAGCATAGAGAATCCCGCCTCGCCGGGAGCGCGTGTGCTTGGCCCTCGTGACGGCGAGACTCTCGGCGCGCCCGATACTGTCCGCGATCGTTTCATGGTCGGTGCCGGGGACTCGGGCGGCGGCTTCTCGATGCTTGAGCACCTCATGCCTCCGCGTGCGCTGGCCGCGCCGCTTCATCGCCATACGCTCGAAGACGAGTACAGTTATGTCCTCGAAGGCCGGGTGGGGGCGTTGCTCGGTAATGAAGAGGTGTTCGGCGAGGTCGGCGACCTTATTTTCAAGCCCCGGAACCAATGGCACACGTTCTGGAACGCGGGCGACGTTCCAGCCCGGATCCTCGAGATAATATCGCCCGGCGGCTTCGAGGAGGCGTTCCGCGAGATGCACGCGCTCGGGGACGGCCTCGACCCGGAGACAATGGCGGAGATCGGCGCCCGCTACGGTGGAGAGGTGGACTTCGATGGCACCATGCCGATCATCGAACGCCACGGACTGGTTTTCTGAGCGTGGCGAAACCGACGAAAAGAGCCGACGCGAGGCCGATGCCATGAAGGCTCCGGTGCGGGAGCGGCGAGAGGTGTCCGTTCGGGGCATCGTGCAAGGCGTGGGATTCCGGCCCTTTGTGTTTGCGCTCTCGAAAAAGCATGGTCTCTCGGGAACCGTCTGCAACGACGCCGAGGGAGTACGCATCGAGGCCGAGGGCGCGGCCGGGGATCTCGACCGTTTCCTTCGCGCCCTCGAAGCCGACGCCCCGCCGCTCGCGGTCGTCGAGGCCATCGCCTGGCGGCCCCTCGCCGTCCTCGGCGAAGAGTCGTTCCGCATCGAGGAGAGCGCGGACGGACTCCGCCGCCACGCCCTCGTCTCCCCCGATGTGGCGACCTGCGAGGAATGCCTCGCCGAGATATTTGACATGCACGACCGCCGCCACCGCTATCCGTTCACGAACTGCACGAACTGCGGGCCGCGCTTCACCATCACCCGCTCCGTCCCATACGACCGGGCCACCACCACGATGGCCCATTTCGAGATGTGCGCCGATTGCCAAAGCGAGTACGACGACCCATCCGACCGACGGTTCCACGCCCAGCCGAACGCCTGTCCGATTTGCGGCCCGAAAGTCCGGCTCCTCGACAAGTTCGGACACGAAATGCGCGGCAAGCCCGAAGATCCCATCGAACACGCGGCCCGGATGCTCCGCGGAAGGGCCATCGTCGCGATCAAAGGTCTCGGCGGATACCATCTCGCGTGCGACCCCTTCGACGAGAAGGCCGTCAAAATCCTCCGCAGCCGCAAAGTCCGGCAGGACAAACCCTTCGCGCTCATGGCCCGCGATGTGGATCAGGCACGGGAAATGTGCCACGTCAGCCCGGAGGAGGAAAAACTCCTCACTTCTTCGGCGCGCCCCGTAATTCTCCTTCAGCGGCGGGAGGATTGCGGCGTGGCGGACGACGTGGCTCCCCGCCAAAAGACCCTCGGTGTGATGCTCGCTTATACGCCGCTCCACCATTTGCTTCTCGGCGACGCGGGCGTTCCGCTCGTGATGACGAGCGGCAATAACGCCGACGAGCCGATCTCGTACCGGGACGAGGAATCCTTCGACCACCTCGGGGGCATCGCCGACTATTTCCTCATCCACGACCGCCCCATCCACATGCGATGCGACGACTCCGTGGTTCGGATCGTTCGGGGAGAAACATATCCTCTCCGTCGCTCGCGAGGCTATGCTCCGGCTCCGCTCGGAGTCGCGGAGAGCTTCGGGAGGCACATTCTCGCTTGCGGGGGCGAACTCAAAAACACTTTCTGCGTGGCGAAGGAGGGACACGTTTTCATGAGCCACCATATCGGCGATCTCGAAAACTACGAGACGCTTCGTTCCTTTCGGGAAGGCATCGAACATTTCTGCGGCCTCTTCGACATCCAGCCGGAGGTCGTGGCCTACGATCTCCATCCCGAATACCTCTCGACGAAATATGCCCGCGAACTCGAAGAGGAGGGGATGACCGCCGTCGGCATTCAGCATCACCACGCGCACATCGCGAGCTGCCTCGCGGACAACGAGAGGCCGGGTGGAGAACGGGCCATCGGGGTCGCCTTCGACGGAACCGGATACGGGACGGACGGAGCGGTATGGGGCGGGGAGTTTTTCGAGGGGAGCATCGAGGAGGGGTTCGAGCGGCGAGGGCATATCGGGTACGCGCCTTTGCCGGGAGGTTCGGCGGCGATCAGGGAGCCGTGGCGGATGGCGGTCTCGCATCTCGTCGGACTTTACGGCGAGGAGGAGGCTGTGAGGCTGCCGCTCGCGGTCATTCGGCAAGCCGGGGAGCGGAACGTCCGGCTCATGGCCCGGCTCGTCGAGCGCAATTTGAACACGCCGCCGACCTCCAGCGCGGGGCGCCTCTTCGACACTGCCGCCGCGCTCGTCGGAGTGCAGGGTTCGCACCGAACCACTTACGAGGGACAGGCCGCCATCGAACTCGAACTCGCTGCGAGCGGATATGTGGAGCGAGGATATCCATTCCATCTCCGAAGCGAAGGCGAGGGATGGATCGCCGGGACGCGGGGGATCACAGCCGGAGTCGTCGAGGACCTCCTCTCCGGACGCGAGGCGGAGGAAATCTCCGCGAAGTTCCACCGGACGATGGCCGAGGTGGTTGCGGCGGGTTGCGAGAGGGTTCGGGAACAAGACGGAACGAGCATCGTCGCGCTCTCGGGCGGGACGTTCCAGAACATGTTGCTTCTTGCGCAGGTGATAAAGTTACTGGAGAGGAAAGGGTTCACGGTCCACCGTCACCGGCGAGTGCCAACAAGCGACGGGGGACTCGCTCTGGGACAGGCGATGCTGGCGAACGCGATGTTCGAGAAGAGAGAAGTGGCTAAATGCTAATTGCTAAAAGCTGACGGCTTCGACCGAAGGGAGACACCATGTGTTTAGGGATACCGGGGCAAATAGTGGAGATCATTGACGAGGACATCATGCTGGCGAAGGCCGAGGTGAGCGGGGTCCGAAGGAACATAAACATCGGCCTCGTCCACTACGACGAGGAGAGGCTCGTGGTCGGGGACTGGGTACTCATCCACGTCGGGTTCGCCATGTCCAAGCTCGACGAGGCGGAGGCGCACATGGCCCTCCAAGCCCTCAAAGAGATCGGCGACGAATACGAGCAGGAACTGGAGGAGCTGA
>JACCWD010000068.1 GCA_013697825.1 Rubrobacter sp. | reverse complement strand
GCGGAGGCGCACTTTGGGCTTGAGGCGGGGGTTGTGCTCGATCTCCCGAAGTTGGTCGTCTTCTTGCTCTGTCAGTTGGATGTGTCGTGATGGGGGCATCTCCCGATTATACCTTTGAGATACTTAGCTCTCAGCAATCAGCTTTTTTCGCGGATCGCCCACAGTTCGTCTTCAGCCGAATTCACCGACCGCGCATTCTTTCGAGACGGTGGACATTGACCGTGACTTCCCGGCCTTCCTGCTCCACGGCGATGGTCTTCTTCGAGGCTCGGAAACCACGATTCTCCATCTCCTCGACAAACAAATCCGCTCCGGGTCGGCGCGGGTCGGCGAGGAGGATCTCTCCGTCCGGGGAAAGAAGTTCGGGAACGAGGTTCGCGAGGTACCGGGCGTTGACCCGCTCATACAAAACGTCCGCCGCGAGTACGAGGTCGAACGCTCCGAGAGCGTCCGTATCCGGGTTTCGCCAGTCAAGGAGGGCGGTTCGGATGTCCGATCCGAGGTTCGTCCTCGCGTTGTGCGACGCGAAATCGAGGGCCGCCGCATAATGGTCGGTCGCCACGACCTCGTCCGCTCCGCGCCCCCGCGCCGCGACGCTCGGAAGCCCGACTCCGCACCCGATTTCGATGGCCCTCCTTCTGATGAGGTTCATGCCCGAAACATGCCTCGCGAGCGCGATCGCGCTCGGCCACAGATCCGCCCAGTACGGAATGCTCTCGTCCTTCTCGAATTCTTCCTCGTCGAAGAGGGCATCGGCGGAGGCGGGGTGGGTTATGTAATAAGTCCTCCCCCCGGCCTCGACGACCGCTTGGGCGAGCTTCGTCCGATCCCGGAGGTGAAAGAAGAGTCTGTCGAGGTTCCCGCCTATTTGACGGCGGCGGCTTCGCGGGATTCGCGTTCGCGGGACTCGCGGCTTTCGCGTTCTTCGGCGGCGAGGTCGGCGATGCTGTAGCTTCCGAAGACACCTTCGAGGACGATGCGGGCCTCGTCCCAAACCTTGCTCGTCGAGCAAAGCGGCGCATCGTCAATGTAGCAAACCCCACCCGCGCTGCATTTGGCGGGACGGATCTCCCCATCCAAAATCTCCACGATGTCGAGCACCGAAACCTCCTCGGTGGGAGTGGCGAAACAATACCCCCCATGCGCCCCGCGATGGCTCTCGAGAATACCCGCCCGCCGGAGGTCGCCGAAAATCTGCTCAAGGAAACGCTCCGGAATCCGCTGCCTGCGCGCGATCTCCGAAACCCCGAGCGGAGAGCCGCACTCGTTCATCGCGATCTCCACTAAAGCCCTCGCCGCATACTTGCTTTTCTTGGTAAGTCTCACGCCTAAATCACCTGCTCATTAAATGAATTCCTGGCTCTGATGGTACCAGACAGAGCGGATATCGTCCTTTCTCTATGTAAAGAATGTCTCTTGTATCCGCGATATCAGATTCGAGGTTTCAGGCCGCCTCCCTCAGCGAGTCCCGCCCCGGCCACGCAAACTCCATCGAACACAAAATCCGCCTCGAACGCGAAGCGAAGCATCGAGTACAAGTTTTCCCTGAAACCTATTCGTCGTCGCGTACGTCGTCCCGGATGTCGCGCTCCATGTATTGCTGCATGGCGTCCTCGATGCGCTCTCCGGTAGTGAGGAAGACCGTGAGGCCGCCGATGTCCACGCCGTGGTCGGCGATGCGTTCGAGGTAATGGACCATGAGGGCCGCCCGCATCCGCCACTCGGGGCTTCCGACGCCGGATTCGGAGGGGTTGGCGATCAAATTCAAGGCTTCGGAATAGAGGAGATCCACCTTGTCATCGGTCGCCTGGAGGCTCTTCGCACCGTCTATGTCGCGGCTCTTGAAGATGTCGAGTCCTTGCCGGAAGATGTTCCGGGCGGTCTTCGCCATCTCGACGAGGGCTTCGTCGAGGTCTTCGTCGCGCTCGTGTCCGTCGGTCTCGACGAGGCCGTGGCAAATATGCTCGCCGAGGGTGCCGGACCGAACCATGTGGTTGGCGAGGGACATCACCGAATAGAGGAGGCGGAGGTCTTTGGCGACCGGGGCTTGGCGGGCTTGGAGGAGGAGGACTTCGCGGTCTATTTCTTGTCCGCGGGCCTTGAAGCGGTGGTCCACGCCGACCTCGCGCCCGGCGATGGAGCCGTCGCGGCCCTCCATCGCCCGGACCATTTCAGAGAGCGTGCCGTGGACTTCCTCGCCGAGTTCGAGAACCTCGTCTACGAGGCCGTCGAGCTCCTCCTGAAAAGTCTCCCGCGCCATGTTCCAGTCTCCTCTAGCCGAAGCGTCCGGTTACGTAGTCTTCCGTCTCCTTGCGTTCGGGGCGCGTAAAGATCTTCTCCGTCTCGGCGAATTCCCAGAGCTGGCCCGGCTCGCCCATGTCCTCGATGAAGAAGAAGCCCGTGTAGTCCGAGGCCCGTGAGGCTTGCTGCATGTTGTGGGTCACGATCACGATCGTATACCGCTTCTTAAGCTCGAGCATGGCGTCCTCGATCTTCATCGTGGACATCGGGTCGAGCGCGGAGGCTGGCTCGTCGAGGAGTATGACCTCCGGCTCGACGGCGAGGGTCCGGGCGATGCACAGCCTTTGCTGCTGGCCGCCGGAGAGGGACATGCCGCTGTCGTTGAGCTTGTTCTTCACCTCGTCCCAGAGCGCGGACTGGCGGAGCGAAGCCTCGACGATGTCGTCGAGCTCGCCCTTCTTGTGGCGTTTTTGGAGCTTGAGTCCCGCCACGACGTTATCGTATATCGTCATCGTCGGGAACGGGTTCGGCTTCTGGAAGACCATCCCGATCTTGCGCCGAACCTGCACGGGATCCACATTCTTCCCGTAAATGTCCACCCCGTCGAGAAGCACCTCGCCCTCGACGCGGCCCCCTCGGGCGACCTCGTGCATCCGGTTCAAGGTGCGGATGAAGGTGCTCTTCCCGCACCCCGACGGCCCAATAAGCGCCGTTACCTTGTTCGGCGCGATCTTCATGCCGATGTCGGTTATGGCCTTGAAGCCGCCATAATAGGCGTTGAGGCCGTTCACCTCCATTGACTGGGCCGTATGCTCCATCGGCGCCCCGGCTTGGCGTTGCTCGGTTTGGCTCTCTCTCTTTGGCGTGGCCTTCTCCTTGCTCGTCTGCTCTTTTGTCTTGTTACGCTCCATGATACTTTCTCAGTCCTCCTAGTGCGGGGGTCGCTAGTTTTGCTTCTGCGTAAAGGCAATGGCGCGGGCTATGAAGTTCAAGCCGAGGACGAAGAGGAGGAGCACCAAAGCCGCGCCCCACCCGGCTTCCTGAACCGCCTGATAAGGACTCGACGAAGCCTGATAAACGTACAGCGACACCGCCGCCATCGCCCCCTCCATCGGATTCGAGTTGAAGAAGTTGCTGCCGAGTATCGTGAAGATGAGCGGCGCCGTCTCGCCCGCCGCCCTCGCGACCGCGAGGAAAGCCCCCGTGATAATGCCCCCCGCCGCCGTCGGGAGGACGACGCGGAGCATCGTCTTCCACTGCGGGAGGCCGAGGGCGAGCGAAGCCTCCCGGATCTCACCCGGCACGAGCCGGATGATCCCCTCGGTCGTCCTCGCCACGACGGGGAGCATGAGTATCGCGAGGGCGCACGCTCCGGCGAAGGCGTTCCAGCCCATGATGAGGATAAGGAGGCCGTACATGAAGAGTCCGACGGCGATCGAGGGTATTCCGGCCATCGTGTCGGCGATGAAGCGTATGAAGTCGCCGAGGCGGTTGTCGCCGAACTCCGCGAGGTATATCCCGGCCATGATGCCCATCGGAACTCCGATGGCTATCGCCATGAGCACGATCACGAACGTCCCGTACATCGCGTTGTAAATGCCGCCCCCGTCGCCGAAGAGCGCGGTGTTCTCCGAGAAGAATGCCGGACTCCACACGCTTATGCCCCGGACGATGACGTAGGCGATGACCCATACCAAAACCGCAATCGCGATGAACGTGAAGAAATAGGCGACCCCGGTCATGAACTTGTCCATCAACTTCCGTCGCCTGTCGCTGGCGGTCGCGCCGCTTTCCAATTGCCCCGCCGCCATAGCCTAAAAACCTCCCGTCGGATTGGTTGGGCCTGTGGAGGTCGCCCGTATGAGGAGCCTCGCCGCCACGTTGATCGAGAGCGTGAGTATGAAGAGGACGAACCCGAGCAAAAACAGCGAGGATATATAAACCCCGCCGCTCGCGTCGGTGAAGTTGCCCGCGATGACGCTCGCTATCGTCGCCCCCTGGTCGAAGACGCTCGTGAACACGCGCCTCGCGTTCCCGATGATGATCGTGACCGCCATCGTCTCACCGGCGGCGCGTCCCAACGCCAACGCCAACGCCCCGATGACTCCGCCTTTGGCGTATGGGAGGACGGCTTGGCTGAACATCTCCCAGCGCGTCGAGCCGAGGGCGAGCATCGCCTCGCGCTGGTCGCGGGGAACCGCCTGGAAGACGTTGCGCGATATAGCCGCGACTGTGGGGAGGATCATGATGGTGAGGACGAGGCTCGCGGTGAAGACGCTGTATCCCCGAAACGGCCCCTCGAAGCCCGGTATCCATCCAACGACCGGGATCAACCACGGCTCCACGTAAGTCCGAAGGAAAGGCGCGAGCACGAAGATGCCCCAAAGCCCGTATACGACGGAAGGAATCGCCGCGAGCATCTCGACGAGGAAGCCGACGACGCGGTTCACGCGCTCGGGGGCTATTTCGACGAGGAAGGCGGCTATCCCGATCCCGATGGGCGCGGCGAGGAACATGGATATGAAGGCGGTGACGAGCGTCCCCTGTATGAATTGCAAAGCCCCGAACTGTTGCTGGACCGGATCGAACTCCGTGCTCCACAAAAAGCCGATCCCGAACTCCCGGATCGCGGGAATCCCCTGGAACAGAAGCTGATACATGATGAAAAGCGTGATGAAAAGAAGGAAAAGGCCGAAGAAATAGGCCAGTATCTTAAAAACCGCGTCCCCGAAATTACCCTGCCGAAACTGCTTGAGCAAATTGAATCGGCTCGCAAGGGCGCTCAGCATAAGGTTGTCTCCAAACCGTTCATCTCCCGAATAAGGCACTCGCGCAAAACAGGCGTAATCATAAGGCACGGAGAGGGGCCGGAAAAGCCCCTCTCCATTAATTCTCGGTTAACCTTCTTAACCTTCACCGCCGCCCTCGTAGCACGGCTGTCCCTGCGCCTCCATGCTCTGGATGAACTCCTCGCTCGTCTCAAGCGTCTCGCCGCCGATGGGGACGTAGTTCGGCGGGGCGAATTCCTGTCCCTCGTGGGTTGCGAACCACGCCGCCTCGGCGACCGCCTTGCACACCGCGAGGTCGTCCTGCTCCTGGCGGATCAAAAGCCACGTGAGGCCCGTGATCGGGAAGGCTTCCTCGCCGTCCGGCCCCTCGGTCGTGTTCTCGGCGGAGATGGAGATCCGGAGGTCGTCCGGCACGTCGGCGCCCGCGATCGCCGCGCCAGCCGTCTCTTCGGTCGCCTCGACGAACGGCCCCTCCGGAGTGTCTCCGACGTTGGCGTACGGGATGTCGTTCTCGGTCGCGTAGCCGAGTTCGTTGTAGCCGATAGAGTTCTCGGTCTGCTGAACCTGCGCCGCGACCCCCTCGTTGCCGTCGCCGCCCGCGCCGACCGGCCACGCCACGTCCGTGCCGGCTCCGACATCGCTCGCCCACTGCTCGCTGACGGCGGCCAGATACTCGGTCCATATGCTCGTCGTCCCCGAGCCGTCGGAGCGGTGGACGACTTGTATTTGGGCCTCGGGAAGATCGGCGTCGGGGTTGAGTTCGGCTATCGCCGGATCGTTCCACTCGGTGACGTTTCCGAGGAATATGTCTCCGATCAATTCTCCCGTGAGGTTCAATTCATCCACGCCCGGCAAATTGTACGTCGGCACGACCGGGCCGCCGACTGTGGCGACGTGGAGAGTCTCGCCGTCAACTTCTCCCATCTCCTCCTCGGTCATAGGCGCGTCGGAGGCTCCGAAGTCAACAGTGCCGGAGATGTACTGCTCGATGCCCGAGCCGGAACCGACCGACTGGTAGTTGACTTGGATCCCATCATCCTCGGCGAGCGATTGGAACATCTCGTTGTATAGCGGAGCCGGGAACGTCGCCCCCGCGCCGTCTATGGCCTGCGCCATCTCGACATCGCCGCTGGCCTCTTCGCCCCCCTCGCCGGGTTCGGTCTCGCCCGCCTGGGCGCACCCCGCGAGCATCACGGAAAGCGCCAAACCCGCCCCAATCATCTTCCAACGCACGAACTTCCTCAAGCGACACTCCTTCTCATCGAGGTTCACAAGCCGTTACAAAGTCTCCAAAGCGGATGATAGGGCAACAGCCTCAACCTTTAGTTGCACTTATGTAAACTTCACGCTAAATCTGCGTTAAACGCGAACCCCGGACCGGAAAGGACGCCGTGTATACTTCCGTCGAAGAACGAGCGAGGAGGTTCGCGTGGAGACGGTGAAAAGCCCCGCCGAAGGAAGGGTTCTCCTCCGGAACGTGAGTTGGGGGACGTACGAGCGGCTCATCGAGGAGCGCGAGGAAAGGCGCGTGCCGCGCTTTTTCTACGATCGTGGGGTGATGGAGGTTGTGAGTCCTTCGAAGAGGCACGAAAGCATAAGCGAGATAATTTCCTCACTGATTGAGCACATAGCTTTGGAAGTGAGTCTCGACTTTGAGAGCGCGGGTTCGACGACATTCAAGAACGAAGGTATGGCTCGCGGCTTTGAGCCGGATAAATGTTTCTATTTCGGCGAAAGCATCGAACTCGTGCGGGGAAAGGACGACATTGACCTCGACGCGGGCGACCCGGCTCCCGACCTCGTGGTCGAGGTGGACATCACAAGCCCCTCGATCAGCAAATTCCCGATATATGCCAGCCTCGGTGTCTCCGAAGTGTGGCTCCACGATGGCGAGAGGCTCTCGATCCTCACCCTCGGAGACGAAGAATATACGGGAGCCTCCGAGAGTTCCTTCCTCCCCTCCGTCACCGGGGAAATACTCACGAGGCTCGTCGCCGACGGCCTTTTAATGGAGCGTCCGGCGTGGGCGAGAAAGGTGCGCGAGTGGGTTCGGGAGAGCCGGTAAACTCCGCTCATCGAAGCGTGAGACGGGCGTTCACCGGATAATGGTCGCTCGGGAAGACGGGCGGGTCGCAGTCGCGCACGACATCGCATGAGGCGACGTCCCACGCGCCTCCGTCGCCGTCCCGAACCAAGATCCAGTCCATCCTGAATTCCCGGTCGCGATTCTTGGGCGCGAAGCCCTCCCCCTCGAAGCGGTGGAAGGTCTTCGTACGCTCGTTTCCGACCCGGACGTGCGTGTCCTCGAAACCGGCTTCCATAAAGGTTCGGTACACGGGCTTCCCCGGCTCGGCGTTGAAATCCCCGGTGATGATTTGAGGAATGCCCCCCATCCCGTCGAGCTTCTCGACCATGAGCTTCGTACCTTTCTGGCGGGCCGGGATGCTTTTATGGTCGAGGTGCGTGTTCAAATGGATGAACTCCCGGTTTTCGGGGATGAGGCGGAAATGGAGCCAATTCGCGGAGCGTTTCTGGGCCGTATTCCACGCCCCCGAGAAACTGTCCGGTGTCTCCGAGAGCCAGAAACCGCCGGATTCGACGAGCTCGAGTCTTTCGGTGTCCCAGAAAACGGCGTTGAAAGCGTGGGGCTTTTTGTTTTCGTACTTTGGCCCGAGGATGGACTCGTAGCCGGGAAGCTCCTTCTCGTACGTTTCCTGGTTGCCGCGCTGGAATTCCTGGAAGCCGATGAGGTCGGGCGACCATCGCTCGATGACGTCCACATTGAGGGCGGCCCGCTTCTTCCACTCGTTCTTCCCGTCGGGATGCCACGCGCCGCGCACGTTGAAAGTCATCACGCGGAGTTCCTCGGATACGCGCTCGGGGACTTCGTCGCGCCTCGGCTCGCCGGAGGCTCCGGTGGATTGTCCGCGCCGCGTCTCCCCGATGAGGCGTATTCCTTCCTCGACGATTCGTCTCATGTTTCGAGTATACCCGCGGAAGGAGCGCGCCATGCCCTCCCCGGACTCATCGGCGCACGATCATGACCGGACAATGCGCGTAGCGAACCACGGCGTCGGAGACGCTTCCCATGAAGGCGCGTTTCAATCCACCGAGTCCTCGGCTCCCCATGACAATGAGTCCCGCGTCGAGTTCCTCGCTGAGCTTGACGATCTCACGCGCCCGGTCGCCCATACGAACGAAGCTCTCCTTCACCGTCCCTCCGGCTTCCTCGATGCTCTTTACTTGCTTCTCCAAAATCCCCTCGGCTTCGCGCCGGATGACGTCCCGTACTTGCTCGTACGTCGGGCCGCCTTCGAGGTAATAGCCGGGATCCGGCTGTCCCCCGCCGACCGTGACGACGTACAACTCCGAGTCCGTACTCGACGCGAGGTCCGCCGCCGTCTCGTTCGCGAGCTTCGCGTCCTCCGACCCATCCGTGGCGAGCAAAACCTTCGTCGGAAAAATGCTCCTCTTCAAATCCCCGTCGCCCATCACACAACCTCCTCACCGCCGCTTTCCCTGCGTACATGATACCAAAGTATCTTTAAGGTTTCAGGCTTCGGGCAATCCCGGCGAAACCCGGTGGAGATGCCGCGGTGTTCGGCACGGAATGTGTACACCGAGCGAGTGGCGCATTCGTGAGGAGGCGCCGCCGAAGGCTATTTCATTCCCACTCGATGGTTCCGGGCGGCTTCGAGGTGATGTCGAGGGCGACGCGGTTCACGCCGGGAACCTCGTTTATGATGCGGTTCGATATCTTTTCGAGGAGATCGTACGGGAGCCGCGCCCAATCCGCCGTCATCGCGTCGTCGCTCGTCACGGCCCGGATGATAATGGGGTATTCGTACGTCCTCGCGTCGCCCATCACGCCGACGGAGCTTATGGCGGGGAGGACGGCGAAGCTTTGCCAAAGTTGGCGATAATATCCCGCGTTCCTTATTTCGTCTTGCAAAACCGCGTCGGCTTTGCGAAGGATCTCGAGCCTCTCGGCGGTCACGTCGCCGATGATGCGGATGGCGAGTCCGGGGCCGGGGAACGGCTGGCGCCACACGAGGCGTTCGGGCATCCCGAGTTCGGCGGCGACGACGCGGACTTCGTCTTTGAAGAGGGTTCGGAGGGGTTCGACGAGGTCGAGATCCATGCGTTCGGGGAGGCCGCCGACGTTATGGTGGCTCTTTATTTTGGCGGCGTCGCGTGTTCCGCTCTCGATGACGTCGGAATATAACGTTCCTTGAACGAGGAACTTCGCGTCCTCTATGCCCTCCGCCTCCTCCTCGAAGACCCGGATGAACTCCTCGCCGATGATCTTCCGCTTCGCCTCCGGGTCGGAAACCCCCGCGAGCTTGTCGAGGAAACGTCCCTTCGCGTCTATGTGGAGGAGGTTCATCTCCGACTCGCGACCATACGCCTCGACGACTTGCTCGGCCTCGTTCTGCCGCAAAAGGCCATGATCCACGAAAACGCACGTCAAATTATCCCCGATGGCCCGATGCACGAGCATCGCCGCCGTCGAGGAATCCACCCCGCCCGAAAGCGCGCATATCACCTTCGAATCCCCGACTTGCCCCCGAACCTTCTCCACCGAGTCCATGATGATGTTCACCGGAGTCCACTCCGGGTCGCAATCGCACGCCTCGAAGAGGAAGTTTTTGAGGATGTCATCGCCGTATTCGGTGTGCCGAACCTCCGGGTGGAACTGCACACCGTACCGATTCTCCTCCCGGTTCTCGAAAGCGATGATCGGCACGGAAGGAGTCTCGGCGGTGACAACGAAGCCTTCGGGCGGAGATATGACGGCGTCGCCGTGGCTCGTCCATGCTTTCTGAGCCTCGGGGGTTCCGGCGAAGATGCAGCCATGCTCCTTCACACGAATATCCGAACGACCGTATTCCCGGATTTGCACGGCCTCGACGACGCCCCCGAGATGGAGCGCCATAAGCTGCATCCCATAGCAAATCCCGAATATGGGAACTCCGAGATCGAAGATGCCCGCATCGAGGCTCGGCGCGCCTTCGCCATAAACGCTGTTCGGCCCGCCGGAGAGGATGATGCCTTCCGGCTTCCGCCGCTTTATTTCTTCAACAGGCGTATCGTGGGGGATGAGTTCGGAGTACACCCGCGCTTCACGGACGCGCCGGGCGATGAGTTGCGCGTATTGACCGCCGAAGTCGAGGACGAGGATCACGAGTCGTCCGCTTGTTCGCCGCCCTGCGGGCCGCAGAAGATCACCCACGCTTGAAAGTCGTCGGTGAAGTCCTCGAACCGATGTGTTTGTCCGGCGGGTACGAACAGCATGTCGCCGGGTCCGAAAGGATGGCGATCCCCGCCGTTGACGAATTTCCCGCTCCCCGAAACCACGACGTACGCTTCGTCCCGATCATGCGGGGTCTGAGGGTCGTGGTTCCGAGGCGCGTACAATTCCACCAGCAAACTCCCGCGCTTCAAAACGGTCGCAAAGCGCAGCGACGCCTCATCCGGGTGCGGCAGCCGCGACGCCGCGTCTTCGACGGTGGCGCGAAACGGCGATGTCGACGCTTCCACGGCTACCGCCCCATCCCCACGCCCTGTGATTTCTGCTCGACCTTCCCTTCCGTCGCGAGCGACGGCGCGTACATGACCTCGGCTTTCTGGAATTCTTTTATGTTCGCGTACCCGGTCGTCGCCATGCTCGTCCGCAACGCGCCCATGAGGTTCAATGTCCCGTCGTTCTCCCTCGCGGGGCCGACGAGTATCTCCTCGATCGTCCCGACGGTCTCGGTTTTTATGCGGGTTCCCCTCGGCAACGTGGGATGGAAGGTCGCCATGCCCCACGAATATCCGCGGCCCGGCGACTCCTCGGCCTTCGCGAGCGCGCTCCCGAGCATGACGGCGTCGGCGCCGCACGTGAAGGCTTTGGATATTTCGCCGCCCGTCCTCATGCCTCCGTCGGCGATGACGTTCACGTAGTCGCCCGTCTCGAAGAAGTGGCGCATCCTCGCCGCCGCCGCGTCCGCCACGGCGGTCGCCTGCGGAACGCCCACGCCGATGACGCCGCGCGTCGTGCATATCCTCCCCGGCCCGACCCCGACGAGAACCCCGACGGCTCCGGTCCTCATGAGATGCAATGCCGTCGAATAGCTCGCGCACCCGCCGACTACGACGGGGACGTTCAAAGAAGGCACGAACTCCATCAAATTCAATGGCTCGACGGTTTGGGAGACGTGCTCGGCGGAGACGACGGTTCCTTGTATGACGAGGACGTCGAGGCCGGCTTCGATGGCGGCGCGGTGGTACCGCTCGACACGCTGCGGGGTGAGGCTCGCCGACGCGATGACACCTTTGTCCTTTACTTCCTGGACGCGGCGGAAGATGAGTTCTTCCTTTATTGGCTCGGCGTAGATTTCCTGCATCATGCGGGTCGCTTTTTGCTGCGGGAGGCTCGCTATCTCTTCGAAGACGGGGCCGGGGTCTTCGTAGCGTGTCTGTATGCCTTCGAGGTTCAAAACGCCGAGACCGCCGAGCTCGCCGATGATTCCGGCGGTCGTCGGATCGAGAGCGGCGTCGAGGGCACTCCCGAGGCAGGGGAGATCCAAATGAAGATCCCCCAAATTCCATGAGATGTCCACGTCTTCGGGGTCGCGGGTGCGGCGGCTCGGGACGATGGCTATCTCATCGAGGCCATATGCCCGGCGGGCGGTTTTGCCTTTGCCGATCTCGATATCCATAGGCGATGAACGCTCCTTTTCTGGGCTGTCCGTCCGTGTACGACAGAACCCACGGAGAGGTTTCTCCGTGGGCCCGTGCAGTTTGTTCGACTAAGTTTTGCAAGTTGCGGTTATGCTACACCCGCATTACTTGCGGGGTCAAGCGAAGTACGGTATTACCAGAACCACGAACAAAACGACCACCATCACGGCGATGAACGCCGCGAACCCTTTTCCCATGTTCGTCATACCCGATCCTCTCGTCCGAATTCCCCCGTCCCTTCCATCGTACCCGAAAAAAGGAAAGGCGGCCCGATGGATACCGGGCCGCCTTTTCGTTGTGCGTGAGGCTGTGTTTAGAGGACGCTGAGGATAACCACCACTAGCAGTATGATCACCAATACCGTTATCACCAAACTGAGAACTCCGCCACGCATCGCCTTCACCTCCCTCTTCTATCTTCTAGCTGCTTTTCATACCTTTCCTTTACATTTCTTAGACAACCTTTATTCCCTTTTCGTTGCATCGAAAACAATATGTAAATAAAAAAGCGGCGCCCCCGATAAATGGAGCGCCGCCGTAAAACGTTCGCGTGGAACGTTTTTACATCATGCCGCCCATACCGCCGCCGGGCATGGCCGGAGCGCCTTCCTCCTCCGGCTCGGCGACGACGACCTCGGTGGTTACGATGAGGCTGCCGATGGACGCCGCGTTCTGGAGCGCGGAGCGGGTGACCATCGCCGGGTCAATGACGCCGGCCTTGATGAGGTCCTCGTACTCGCCCGAGAGCGCGTTGAAGCCCTCGCCCTTCTTGGAAGAGCGGACCTTGTCAACGACGATGGAGCCGTCGGCCCCGGCGTTCGAGGCGATCTGGCGGATCGGCTCCTCAAGCGCGCGGTGGATGATCCTCGCCCCGGTCCTCTCATCGCCTTCGAGACTATTGACGAGTCCCTGGACGTTCTCCTGAGCCTTGAGAAGAGCCACGCCACCACCGGAGACGATTCCCTCTTCGAGAGCGGCGCGTGTCGCGGACAAAGCGTCCTCGACGCGGTGCTTCTTCTCTTTAAGCTCCGTCTCGGTGGCCGCGCCGACCTTGATGACGGCGACGCCACCCGCGAGCTTCGCGAGGCGTTCTTGGAGCTTCTCGCGGTCGAAGTCCGAGTCGGTGTTCTCGAGTTCGCCCCGGATCTGGTTTATGCGGCCTTGAATCGCGTCGGGCTCGCCCGCGCCGTCGATCATGACGGTGTCGTCTTTGGTGATGACGATCTTGCGCGCGCTGCCGAGCTGGCTAAGCTGCGTGTTCTCGAGCTTGAGCCCGAGCTCCTCGGTGATGACCTCGCCGCCGGTGAGGACGGCGATGTCCTCCATCATCCGCTTGCGGCGGTCGCCGAAGCCCGGAGCCTTCACCGCCGCCGCGTTGAACGTGCCGCGCAGCTTGTTCACGATGAGCGTCGCGAGAGCCTCGCCCTCCACGTCTTCGGAGACGATGAGGAGCGGCTTGTTCTGCTGCATAACCTGGTTGAGGAGCGGCAAAAGATCCTGAACGTTCCCGATCTTCTGGTTCGCGATGAGGATGTACGGGTCGTCGAGCGAGACTTCCATCCGCTCTTGGTCGCTGACGAAGTACGGCGAGAGATAGCCCTTGTCGAACTGCATGCCCTCGGTGAACTCGAGGTCCATCCCGAAGGTCTGTCCCTCCTCGACATTGACCACGCCGTCCTTGCCGACCTTGTCTATCGCCTCGGCGATGACGTTGCCGATCTCCTCGGAGCGGGCCGAAATGGCACCGACGCGCGAGATCTCATCCTTGCCCGAGATATCCTGCGCCTGGTTCTTTATAGCCTCGACCGCAGTCTGAACGGCCTTGTCGATGCCCGCCCGGAGAATCACCGGGTTCGCGCCCGCGGCGACGTTCTTGAGTCCCTGCTGGACGATGATCTGGGCGAGAACCGTCGCCGTCGTCGTGCCGTCGCCCGCGATGTCGTTCGTCTTCGTCGCGACCTCTTTGACGAGCTGCGCCGCCTGGTTCTCGAAGATGTCCTCTAGCTCGATCTCCCGAGC
>JACCWD010000065.1 GCA_013697825.1 Rubrobacter sp. | reverse complement strand
TGCTGGCGGCCCCGTGGCTCGCCATCGGCGTGGCGATACTGCGCCACAACCTCTACGACATAGACTTCATCATCAACCGGACGCTTCTCTACGGCGCCCTCACCGCCTGCGTCGTCGGGATATACGTTTTCGTCGTCGGGTATCTCGGGACGTTGTTTCGGACAGAGGGCAGTTTGGCGATCTCGCTGCTTGCGACCGGCGTCGTCGCGGTCGCCTTCCAGCCGCTGCGGGACAAACTCCAGCGAACCATAAACCGCCTCATGTACGGTGAGCGCGACGAACCTTATGAAGTCCTCTCGCGCCTCGGGGAACGCCTCGAAGGGACCCTCGACCCGGACTCGGCCCTCTCGACCATCGTGGAGACCGTCGCGCAAGCGATGAACATCCCCCACGCCGCCATCTCCCTCGATTTGAACGGCGAGTCCGTGAAAGCGGCGGAGCATGGCGAACCGAAAGGAATTCCGACGATACTTCCGCTCTCGTACGGTGGCCGGACGGTCGGGCGGCTCGTCCTTTCGCCGAGATCCCCCGGCGAGGAGTTCTCCGCGTCGGACAGGCGCCTCCTCGAAGATTTAGCGCGCCAGGCGGGGGTCGCGGCCCATGCCGTGCGGCTCACGGCGGATTTGCAAAGATCCCGCGAAGAAATAGTCACCGCGAGGGAGGAGGAGCGCCGCCGCCTCCGCCGCGACCTCCACGACGGCCTCGGACCGCGCCTCGCCGCCCAGACTTTGAAAGTCGGCTCGGCGAAATCGCTTTTTCCGAGAGACCCGGAGACGGCGAACATGCTCCTCGGGGAACTCGAGCGCGACCTCGACGGGGCTTTGGCGGATGTGCGCCGCCTCGTGTACGACCTCCGCCCTCCCGCCCTCGACGAACTCGGGCTCGCCGGGGCGATCCGGGACACCGCCTCGCAATACGACGACCCGGAGAAAACGACCGTGTCCTTCGAGGAGGCGGGAGACTCCTCGAACCTCCCCGCCGCCGTCGAGGTCGCCGCGTACCGCATCTCGCAGGAAGCATTGGCGAACGCCGCCCGCCACGCCGACGCGAAGAGGTGCGCCATCCGTCTCGCGGTGAACGCGAGCCTCCTCGAACTGGAAATATCCGACGACGGGGCGGGACTCCCCGAGAACCGCCGGGCGGGGGTCGGGCTCGCCTCGATGAAGGAGCGGGCCGAGGAGCTTGGCGGGAAGTGCGAGGTGGTGTCCGTACCCGCCGGAGGAACCCGCGTCCGCGCGAAACTTCCGTTGCCGGAAGGAGAAACAGAATGAGCGAAGCCGCGCCCTCTCTTCGAGTCCTCGTCGCCGACGACCATCCGATGTTCCGCGACGGCGTGAGGGCGATGCTCCTCTCCGCGCCCGACATGGAACACGCCGGAGAGGCCGAGACCGGGGAGCAAGCCGCCGCGCTCGTCTCCGAGCTTCGTCCCGACGTCGTCCTCATGGACATACAAATGCCCGGAGGCGGCGGCATCGAAGCGACGCGGAAGATAAAGAGTCAAAGCCCGGCGACGAACGTCCTCATGGTCACGATGTTCGAGGACGACGCGACCGTGTTCGCCGCGATGCGGGCCGGAGCGTCGGGCTATATACTGAAAGGCGCGAACTACGACGAGATGCTCCGCGCCATAAAAGCAGCCGGGAACGGGGAGGCGATCTTCAGCCCGAAGCTCGCGCTGCGCCTCGCCGACTTCTTCTCCGGGACGGCGAGGAACACTCCGCCCGAAGCCTTCCCCGAACTCTCCGAACGCGAGCGGGAAACCCTCGACCTCATAGCTCGCGGACTCAAAAACCAGGAGATAGCGAAGCGGCTTTATCTCAGTCCGAAGACCGTTCGGAACAACGTCTCGTCCATACTCCACAAACTACAAGCCGCCGACCGTGCCCACGCCATCATCCGCGCCAGAGAAGCCGGAATGGGGAATTGAGATGGGCGTTGAAATGAATGCCCCGACTCGAAAAGGAGGCTCACGATGACCGGAGCACGAAACCTCACGCCCGCTCCGGGTTTGTTGTTCTATCTGACGGCGGGCGAGTTGCTGGGCGAGGAAAATGGGCGTGGTGGGATCGAGGTTCCTTGCCACGAAGCCAATGTGAACAAAAAGGAGCTTGCGGCTGGGATCCTCGCCTCGGCATTCCGTGGTTTGGAGGAGCGGGGCGTTGTCTCACTCGAAATCGCAAACAAAGGTTTCCTGTTTTTCAAGACGACGCGGGTGATGGTCGAGCCGCTGAAGCGGGAAGGCGCCTCGGGATTGGAGGGTGGAATTTTAGATGCGCTCCATTCCCTCGCAGACGAAGGGAGAGACACCGAAGTCGAGGGGGTCATATACCGCTGGTTCGGCGACGGTCGCCATGATCCGTGGCAGGATGTCATAGACGCCATGACCCGCGAGGCGGCGGAACTCGGCCTCATGGTCGAGGTGGATCCCGACGATGAAGACCTCTCTCCCTTCTTCATAGACGACGTGGAACTCAAGCCGGACAGGCGAAAGATCGAAGCGCAGTCGTCCCGAACGAGCGACTTCGTCTCTCGCTAGCGCCACTTCGAGGCGAACGACCCGGAACTCCACACGAAGAACTCGGTGGGTCGGTGGAGGTCGAAGCCTCTCCGTCGGGCGGTACGCGGGTGCTGGCGACGCTACCTCTGGGAAGCGGCCAGTTGGCGAAGCCGAGCGTAGAAAGGAACTTGTCGGCGGACAAGCCTGTGCCATAATGGAAGAAGACTATGCGACCCCGAATTTCTCACGACCGCGACGACGAAACGCCGGAGGGCAAAGTCCGCTGGTTCAGGAGCCTGCCCTTGCAAGACCGCATGGAACTTTTATGCGAGTTCACCGAGCTTGCGCTGACGGCTCGTCCCGACCTTGCGAGGCTACAAGGTGCTGAACCGCCTGACAGACGTGTTCGCGTCCTTTCGACGACACCGGGTTGAATACCTCGTCATAGGAGGCATCGCGGTGGTGCTCCACGGTGTGCCGCGAGCCACCTTCGATCTGGACATACTCATCGAAGCCTCCCGCGAAAACGCCCAAAATCTGCTCGATGCCCTCACCCAAGCCGGATTGGCGACCGCCTCTCTCACATCCGCCGACGAAGTGCTCGAAAACGAGATCACCGTCTTCCAGGATCGGGTTCGCATAGACGTTCAGACTCGCACGCCGGGACTTCTCTTCGAAGCAGCATGGGAGAGGAAGATCGAGATGGAATATCGGGGCCAACCGTTCTATGTCGTCTCGCGGGAGGATTTGATCTCCTCCAAGAAGGCCGCCGGGCGCGACGTGGACCTGCAAGACGCACGGCTCCTGGAGCTCCCCGAGGAAACCTGAATGGAACCCATCCGCGTCCTCATCGCCGACGACCACCCCCATTTCCGCGAGGGCTTGAGGGCGTTGCTCCTCTCGACGCCGGATGTCGAAGTCGTGGGCGAGGCCGGGGACGGGGAGCGGGTGATATCGCTCTCGGCGAAGCTCCAGCCCGATGTCGTCCTCATGGATCTCCACATGCCCGGCGTGGGCGGCATCGAGGCGACGCGGCGCGTCCTCCACACCAGCCCCCACATCTCCGTGCTCGTCATCAGCATGTTCGAGGACGAGGACTCGGTCTTCGCCGCCCTGCAAGCCGGAGCGAGGGGTTATCTGCTCAAAGGAGCTTTGAAGGCTGAAATACTCCGCTCCATCCGGGCCGTATATAGCGGAGAAGCGATCTTCGGTCCGGCGATAGCGAAGAAGTTGATGCAATACTTCGCGAGTCCCCGCCCCGCGCCGGAAAACCTCTTCCCCGAGTTGACGGAAAGGGAGCGCGAGATCCTCACCTTCATCGCCGGACACCATACCAACCCCAATATCGCAAACCGCCTCCACCTCAGCCAAAAGACCGTCCGAAACCACGCCTCCAACATCTTCACCAAGCTCCAGGTAGCCGACCGGGCGCAGGCGATCATCCGCGCCAGGGAGGCGGGGCTGGGGAAGAACGGGTAGGCTGCCTGTTGCCAGGGCTTGCAGGCTCCGGTTAAGATTCGAAGAGGTCTTCGGCAAAGCGAGGTGACGGCAATGGCTTCAGAGAGGTTGGGCAAACTGCCCCCGCGATACTCTTTCGGACTGAACACCTACGGGGAGACGCGCTTCAGCAAGTGTCCGATCTGCGACAAGAGGACGCACCCGCGCAAGTTCGCGCTGTTCATCCTCATAGACGGGTGGGGCCCGATGGCGCTCGGCAAGACCTGTCGGCACTGCTCCCGCTGCGAACTCATCATCGCCCACCAGGACGAACTCGAGCACGAGCTGGTAATCGCCCTCGAAAAGCACGCCCCCTCCGTCATCGGCAACGAGTACATGGTGTTTGGCACGATGGAAAGAAAAGTCTGGCAAAGGCATCTCAAGGAAGGCCCCGGCGATTTCAACGAAATGCTCGATCACATCGCAGACTTCAAGAAGGAGTTCGATCTCCACTACGAGCCCCCAGGCTGGCACCCATCAAACGACATGTAGCGAGGTGGACATATGGCGAACCCATTCGAGGAAAACTATCCGGTGGCCGCCCAGTGGGCGGAGGGCGGAGGCTGGATCGAGATCGGCCACCCCGGCCACATCGAGGCGTTCATAGCGGCCCTCGACGAAGGCGGCCTCATCTGGGGAGGCGAGAAGGATTACGATTCCGTGGACGAAGCGCTGCGAGACCTCGAATCGGGCCTCGCCGAATGGATCGAGGAAAACAGATGAAGCGCCGAGACGCGCGGAGGATGCTCTCGTCGCTTGAGGAAATGTTCGAGGCGGTGCGGGACAAATCCACGCCGCCGCCGTATCCCTGCGACGCGAAGACCGGGAAGATATCCCTCCCGCCCGAAGTCGCGATGGAGCTTCGCTTCGCCCCGAGAAGTCCGGCGAAGGCTTCGAGGGAGTCGAGGATGTCGTCCGTCCCGATGTCTTTGGTTATAAACACGATGCGGGTTCGGGTGTCGTCGTCCGGCCATGCGTCGAGATGCCTCGGGGGGTGGATGACGTGCTGTACGCCGTCGAGGACGACGGGGCCATCACCGCCCACGTCGAGAAGTCCTTTGACGCGGAGGATGCCCTCGCCGCGAGCGTGGAGGAGCATGCTCAGCCACGCCCCGAACGCCGCCCACTCGACCGGGCCGTCGAAGGTGAGAGAGACGGAATGAGTCCTCGGCGAATCGTGCGGCGTCGGGGAAGAAAAGTTCGGGGTGTCGTGGATCGTCGTCCGGCGGAAGAGGTTCGACGGCTCCACATCCCCGAAGCTCGCCTCGATGACGCTCGCCGAGGGGTTCATGGAGATGAGGCGCGAAACGAGGCTTCGCGCCGATCCCACCTCCGCCATGTCCGTCTTCGTCACGACGATTGAATCAGCCGCGGCGATTTGCTTCGCCGCCTCGGGATTGGCATCGAGGTGGAGGTTTCCGTTCACGGCGTCCACGGTGGCGACAACGGCCTCGATTTCGAAGCGGTGTTGCAAAATGGGATCGGAGACGGCCGTGAAGAGGATCGGGGCCGGGTCGGCAAGCCCCGTAGTTTCTATGACGACCCTCTCGACACGCGCCTCCTCCCTCTCCTTCACCCCGACAAGCTCGACGAGAGAATCCACGAGGTCGCCCCGCGTCGCGCAGCAAACACACCCGCTCCCGAGCAAAACCGTCCGCTCGTTCACGCGCCGGAGAAGATGATGGTCGAGGCCGACCTCCCCGAACTCATTGACGAGAACCGCCGTGTCCTTCATGGAGGAATCTTCGAGCATCCGTGAGAGAAGCGTCGTCTTCCCGCTCCCGAGAAAGCCAGTGACGACCGTGATCGGTATTTTCAAACCGACTTCATCTTCCCGATGAACACGGGATCGAGGGGATCGGGCGCGTATCCGAGCATCCTCTCCGCCGCCGCCCACACCCCGCCGACATCGCCCACGATCTCCGAGCGACCTTTCCCATCGCGCAAAATATACTTCGCCCCGCTCCACTCCGAAAGCCGGAGTCCATAATGCCCCAAAACCTCCCCGACGAGTTCGGCTCGCCGAATCCGTCCCCGGCGGCGCATCATTTGATACTCGCCCTCGGAGACGCGGCCTGCACGGACGGCGTCCTCGAACTTCCGGTCCGTCCAGTGGGGATTCGAGACGAACTCCCCGCAGAGTACGCACATGGGAGCCTCCTTCTTCGTAGTCGAAGCGCGATTCGCTGTTCGCGGCTTTTCACATCGGACGCTCGGGCCGATCCTTCGGAAAACGGCTTCGGAAGTCGTCGGCTATCTCCTCCATCGTGACCCAACGGACGCCTTCGTGGCCGTTTATGTATTCGATGAGGCGCTCGTGCATGAGGAGGACTTGCGGACGGCCCGACACATCCGAGTGTATGGTCATCGGGAAGATGGCGTAGTCCATCTCGCGGTACACCCAGTCGAACTGGTCGCGCCACATCTCCTCGATGTCCCTCGGATTCACGAAGCCGTGCGTGGCGGGCGAGGTCTTTATGAAC
>JACCWD010000010.1 GCA_013697825.1 Rubrobacter sp. | reverse complement strand
GCGGCGATCGCGCGCCCGCAAGCGCCGCCATGCCCTCGGAGGCAGCGGAGCCTGCGCGCGGAGGCCGGTGCGGAGGCGGGTGGGCGTCATGGAGGAATGGCGGTGTTCGTGACAAGCGACCCACTAGTACTAATCGTGGGGGCGCTTGTCATCGGCGCGACCCTGTTCGCGGGCATAGCCTCACTTTTCGTTCGTTACCGTCGTTCGCGGGGCGTGGAGCGACAGTAACTCAAGTGGTTCGCATTCGCCGCCGCCATGATTCCTTTGGCTCTTCTCGGCAACACTCTCTTTCCCGACTTCGCGTGGTTTATAGGGGGCGTGGGCGTGGCCTGTATCCCCGCAGCCATCGGTGTCGCCATCCTGAAGTACCGCCTCTACGACATAGACGTTATCGTCAACCGAACCCTCGTTTATGGTGGACTCACCGCTTACGTCATCGGAATATACGTCCTCATCGTCGGCTACCTTGGCGCATTGCTCCGCACGGACGGGAACCTCGCCGTCTCCCTCGTCGCCACCGGCATCGTCGCCGTGGCGTTCGCCCCACTACGCAATCGTCTCCAACGTTTCGTGAACCGCCTCATGTACGGTGAACGCGACGATCCATACGCCGTCCTCTCGCGCCTCGGAGAAAGCCTCGAAAACGCCTTCGCCCCCGAAGCCGCGCTCGCGGCCGTCGCCGAGTCCGTCGCGCAGTCTCTCAAACTCCCCCACGCGGCCATCACCCTCGAACACGACGGCCATTTCGTGACGGCGGCGGAGTTCGGCACCCCGGTCGGAGAGCCAATTATCCTCCCGTTGACCCATCACTCGGAGGTGGTGGGGCGGATGGTCGTCTCCCCGCGTTCACCGGGCGAGGAGTTCTCTCCCGCCGACCGGAGGCTCCTCGACGACCTTCGCGGCAAGCCGGAGCCGCCGCCCACGCCGCCCGCCTCACCGCCGACCTCAAGCGGTCGAGGGAGCGGCTCGTCGCGGCCCGCGAGGAGGAGCGCCGCCGCCTCCGCCGCGACCTCCACGACGGACTCGGCCCGAGACTCGCCACCCTCGCCCTCAAGCACGATGCCGCGATGAACCTCCTCGTCCACGACCCGGAGTCCGTCGCCGCGCTCCTCGCCGAACTGAAGGCCGAGACACAGGAGGCCATCGCCGACGTGCGCCGCGTCGTCCACAATCTTCGCCCTCCCGCCCTCGACCAGCTCGGCCTCGTCCGCGCCCTCGAAGAGTGGACGCATCGGAGGCCAGGCGGGACGAGAGTCTCGCTCGACGCGCCCGACGATCTTCCTCCGCTCCCCGCCGCCGTCGAGGTCGCCGCGTATCGCATCGTTCAGGAAGCACTCACAAACGTCGCCCGCCACGCCGAGGCTCGGAATTGCGTCGTCCGCCTCGCGCTCGACGGGACGTCGGAGACACTCCTTGTGGAGGTCTCCGACGATGGGCGGGGCATCGGAGAGGTTCGTGGACAAGGTGTCGGACTCTCCTCGATGCGCGAGCGGGCCGAGGAGCTTGGCGGGGGTTTCGAGGTCGAGGCTCTTTCGGGGGGCGGGACGCGAGTGCATGCCAGGCTTCCACTCCGTCTCGAACCGGCGGAGGCTTCCGAAGAGAATGTTCCGTGGGAGGAAATCACTCCACCTGTGGAGCTTCGGGAGACCGCGCCGTGACCGAGAAGATACGCATTCTCATCGCCGACGACCACGCGCTCTTCCGAAGCGGACTGAAAGCCCTTTTCGGCTCGGTGGCGGATGTGGAGGTCGTCGGCGAGGCCGCGACGGGGGAAGAGGCCGTGGAACGCGCCGCCGAGCTTTTCCCCGACGTGGTACTCATGGATCTCCAAATGCCCGGCATGGGCGGCATCGAGGCGGCTCGAAGGGTCTCGCGCCTCGGTTTCGGCGTCGTCATGGTGACGATGTTCGAGGACGACGACTCGGTGTTCGCGGCGATGAGAGCCGGAGCGCGAGGGTACGTCCTCAAGGGCGCGGATCAGGCCGAGATCCTCAAGGTCGTCCGCGCCGCCGCCGACGGCGAAGCCCTCTTCGGCCCCGCCATCGCTGAGCGTCTCAAAGACTTCTTCTCCGCGCCGCGTCCGTCCGGCCCGGTCGAGGCGTTCCCGGAACTGACCGCCCGCGAAGCGGAGGTTCTCCACCTCATCGCGCGCGGGATAAATAATCCGGACATCGCCCGGCAATCCGGACATCGCCCGGCGTCTCCACCTCAGCCCGAAGACCGTCCGCAACCACATCTCGAACGTCTTTTTGAAGCTCCACGTCGCCGACCGCGCCAATGCCATCGTCCGCGCTCGGGAGGCCGGGATGGGGCGTGGGAACTCGTAATTCGGCGGCTGCTTGATCCCATCTCGAGCCGGGACTACACTCTGGGTATGGACTACCGCGACATCATCACCATCGAACCCGGCAAGCGCGGCGGCAAGCCGACGATTCGGGGAATGCGTATCACCGTCCAGGACGTGCTGGAGTACCTTGCCGGAGGAATGAGCGAAGATGAGCTCCTCTCCGACTTCCCTGAACTGACCCGCGCGGACATCCGGGCCTGCCTGGCGTTCGCCGCCGACCGCGAGCGCAAGCTGATGACGGCGCCTCCTCTTTGAGGCTGCGTGAGGCTGCTCTTCGACCAGAACCTCTCGTTCAAGCTGGTTCGGCTGCTGGCCGATGCCTACCCCGGCTCCATGCACGTGCGGGATCTCGGCTTCCTCGAAGCGGACGACACCGCCATCTGGCGCTACGCCGCAGAGCATGAGTTCGTCATAGTCTCCAAAGACTCCGACTTCCACCAGATGAGCTTGCTGCACGGCCATCCGCCCAAGATCGCTTGGTTGCGCGTGGGCAACGCCCCGACCTCGACCGTTGCGGAGTTGCTCCGGCGGCACCGCGCCACGATGCGGCGCTTCCACGAGGATCCGGATGCCGCGTTCCTCGCGCTGGCGTAAAGACCACCGCCTCCGCGTAAGCCGGAAAAGTGTCTGCAACCACATCTCGAACATCTTCCTCAAGCTCCACGTCGCGGATCGGGCGCAGGCAATCGTTCGCGCCCGCGAGGCCGGGTTGGGGCGCGACGGAGCATAGCCGAACTGCCGGGAGCCGGGATGGGCGATTTATAGATCCCCCGCCGGGATTCCGTCCCACGGACTCGCGCCCCCTGATATATTCGCGGGTGTCCCGACATATATAAGAGGAGGTTCCCGTGGCGACGACGATGAAGGCGATAGTGGTCGAGGAGTTCGGCGGGCCGGAGGTTCTGAAACTCGCGGAGGTCGAGAAGCCGGAGCCGGGCGAGGGGGAAGTCTCGATCCGGGTTCGCGCCTCCGGAGTCAACTACGCTGACACCATGCGCCGCAAAAACGAATACCTCAAAAAACAAACCGTCCCCTTCATCCCCGGCTCCGAAGTCGCCGGAACGGTCGAAGAGGTCGGCGAAGGCGTGGAGGGCGTCTCCGAAGGCGACGAAGTCGTAGTCCTCGGCAACGACGGCGGATACGCCGAGTACGCCGTCGCCCCGGCGAATTCGGTCATCCCCATCCCCGAAGGACTCGGCTTCGACGAGGCGGCGGCGATTCCGCTTCAAGGTCTCACCGCGTACCACCTCATAAAGACAACCGGGCGCATGGCGGAGGGCGAGTCGATCGTCGTGCATGCGGCGGCGGGCGGGGTCGGATACCTCGCCGTTCAAATGGCGAAGCTAATGGGCGCGGGGAACGTCATCGCGACGGCTAGCAACCAGGAAAAGTTGAACATGGCGAAGGATCTCGGGGCGGACGTTCTAATAGACTATACCGATGACGAGTGGCCGGAGACGGTGAAGACCGCGACGGGCGGAAACGGCGCGGATGTCATCCTCGAAATGGTCGGGGGCGGCTTCCCGGAGAAGAACCTCTCGTGCCTCGCCCCCTTCGGGCGGATGGTCGTCTTCGGCGCGGCGAGCGGGGAACGAAGCTCGGTGGGGCTCTTTCGGATGATGAGGAAGCAACAAACGGTGAGCGGGTTCTTTTTGCCGTGGATCATGGGCCAGCCGGATCTCCTCGCGTCGAGCATGCAAGAAATCCTCGGCTGGCTATCGAAGGGCGACCTCGAACTCAACGTGGGCGGAAGATACCCGCTCGAAAAAGCCGCCGAAGCCCACGCCGATCTCGAAGGTCGGAGGACGACGGGCAAGCTCGTGCTTAATCCTTGATAGCTGCCATGAGGTCATGAGTCGCGTGGGGCGCTTCGCTCCCGGAGGGAATGGAGGAGCCGGAAGGCGAAGCCGCGTGCGAAGCGGCCCCGCGAGCAACAAAAGACCCGAAATAATCGCCCGGATCCCACCTCACTCTATTTCCACCACTCCGTGCCGGATGGCGAAGACGAGGGCTTGCAGGCGCGAGGCGACCTCGAGTTTTTGCCGTATGTTCCCCATGTGGGTTTGGACGGTGTCTATGTTCACGTGGAGGCTCCGGGCGAGTTCGCGGTCGCTGAGACCTTCGGCGAGGGCTTGGAGCACCTCCTTCTCCCTCGGGGTGAGCTTCCCGAGGAGTTGCTTAGCCTCCCGCTCCTCCCTCCTTTCGCCGTCCATGAAGCGCGTCGCTTCGGCGACTTCGCTCGGGGAGACGAGGTTCTCTCCGGCGAAGAGGCGGCGGACGGCGGATATGACCTCGCCGACGCGGACGGATTTGTGGAGGATGCCCGAAGCCCCCGCGTCTATCGCCCTTGCGAGCCACTTCTCGTCCTTGAAGGCCGTGAGGACGAGGACGATCGCCTCCGGGTTGACGGCTTGTATCTCCCCGATCAATTGCGTCCCCGAGCCGTCCGGGAGGTCGAGGTCTATGAGGACGAGATCCACGGCGGCTCCGACATCCGCGAACGCCTCCCTCGCCTCGGCGAGGGAGGCGGCCTGCGCCAGCACTTTCAAGTCCGGCTCGCGCTCGAACATGAAGGCGAGCGGATCCCGGAAGGACGGGTGGTCGTCCACGAGGAGGGTCTTTATCAAGCGAGCCTTTCCAACTCGAAGGCGAATACCGATCCTTCACCCGACGTGGCCTTCAAATAAAGCTCCCCACCGTGCCGACGGACGATTCGCCGCGACAAATAAAGCCCGAGACCCGCTCCGGGAACCTTCCCGCCCGATGCGTCCCGCCCTCGACCGAACTTCTCGAAGATGCGCTCGAAATCGCCGGGATACACCCCGATGCCCCGATCCACGACCTCGATGCGGACGAATTCTTTGCCGTCTTTCGTATCCTCGACGACGCGGAGTGAGACCGCTTCGCCATCCGGCGTGTATTTCACCGCGTTCGAGAGGAGGTTGCGAAGAACCTGCCCGATGCGTCCGGCGTCGGCGAGGACATGTATGTTCCTCTCGACTTCGGAGGCGACGATGAGTTCCCGGCCTCCGGGGAGGGTTCGGAAGAAAGAGGCGGCGTCGGCGAGGATGCCGTCGAGGGGCGTCGGGCGCATCTCCACGTGGAAGTCGTCGCGCTCGACGCTCCCGGATGTCCGCACGTCCTCGACGAGATCTTTGAGGGATTCGGTCTGCGATTGTATTTCGCCGAGGACGCGCCGCCTCTCGTCATTGGAAAGCTCCCCGCACGAGAGCATGTCGGAGAGGTTCCGGATGGCGGAGAGGGGGCCGTTGAGTTCGTGGGCGACCATCGCGGTGAAGTCGGCCTTCATGACGCCGAGTTCTTCCAATCTTTTGTTCGTCTCTTTTTCGGCGGCGAGGAGGGTTTCGCGTTCTTGTGCGATGCGGCGAAGTTTGAGGATGCCTCCGAGGGCGACGACGGCGGCGAAGGCTAGGCGGAAGAAGTCGGCGGTGGTGATGACCGTGGAGTACGCCGTCGGCTGGAAGACGGCCCGGAGTTGAGATCCGGTGAGGAGCGCCATTGCAACGAGGAGCCAACCCGCGAGGTTGCCGCGCCGATACAAAACGGCTGCGCCATACGTAGCCGCGACCGCGAGTCCGAGCGGGAGCATCGAGACGACCCAGTTCCATCCGGTCGCTTCGTAGGCGAGGGACGAGACTTCCGGGTCGGCGACGAGGGGCGGGAGCAATGCGCCGAACTCGTGGATGGCGTATCCCGCCGCGAGGCACACGGCGAGAACCGCCGCCATGAGGTTCCGGGTGAGCTTCGGCGGGTTTTTCGAGACGAGGCCGACGACGAAGAGGGCCGCCGTCGTCGTCCATACGAAGAGCGATTCATAGGCGGCGGCGCTCGGGGTGTGGGCGACGCTGTATGAGAGGTCTTTGTACTGGAACACGAACCCTCCGACGCCCGACACGAAAAGTCCGGCGGCGACCCACAAAAGGCGGTCACCGTGGCGTTCGGTGATGAACATGCTCAAAACGAGCGCCCCGAAAAGGCGGGCGATGACCGTGGCGATCACGACGGCCACATGCGCTTGCGGGGCGAACACTGCGAAGCGAAGCTGCTCGGAGAAAAGCGTCACCGAGGACCACGCGACGACGGCGAGTAAAATAGCCGCCGCCAGAGTCAAAGCATTCGGGCGCATGGCACCGAGCGCCGAAGCCATCCTCCTCGGCGCGATGCTCCATCGACCCGCTTTACCGAGCGTGCCGCGGATCATCGAAAAGCTCCGCGTAACATTTCCCCCGGATGCTTCGAAATCGGCAACATCCGCAAAACCACCCATCGCATTTCGGAAAATTGAATGCGACTTTCATTATATACGGTCGCTTCGCCCGCGGCTCCGCCCGGCTTCGCCGAGTGAATAGCGAATAGCGAGTGGCGAATAGAAAAACTTGTGTCTTGAAAGCGGTCGTCCACAATGGCGGCCAGCAGGGGCGCGGTAGACCGGAAAACACTGGGCCCGAAGCAGATGCCGTCGAGTAGCAAGGGTCGCCGCGCCCGTCTTCCACAAGGAGCCCGAACAGTTGCCTGGGCTCCGGACACGACGGAGAGCCCGCATCCGCAAGAACGGGCCAGGAGGAAGGAGAAACATGGAGAGCCGCACGAAAGAGGAGGAGGTCTACGCCGGGGTGGACGTCTCGAAGGCGAGGCTGGACGCCGCCCTGCGCCCCGAGGGCGACGCCTTCGAGGCCGCCAACGACCAGGACGGCGTGGACTCGCTGGTCGCCCGCCTCGGGGAGGCCCGCCCCAGGCTGGCCGTCGTCGAGGCCACCGGAGGGCTCGAGAGGCCCCTCGCCGCCGCCCTGGCCGCCGCCCGGATCCCGGTGGCGGCGGTCAACCCCCGCCAGGCCCGCGACTTCGCCCGCTCCTGCGGCGTCCTCGCCAAGACCGACCGCATAGACGCGGCGATCCTCGCCCGCTTCGGCGAGGCCGTGAGGCCCGAGCCGAGGCCGATACCGGACGCCGAAGCCCGCGAGTTCAGCGCGATCCTGGCGAGGAGGCGCCAGATCGTCGAGATGCTCACCGCCGAGGGCAACCGCCTCGGCTCCACTTCGAGCAAGCCCGTGGAGAAGCGCATCCGGGCGCACATGGAGTGGCTCGAGGGGGAGCTTGCGCGCACCGACGGCGACCTCGACGCGGCGGTCCTCTCCAGCGGCGCCTGGCGCGAGAACGAGGCGCTGCTCAAAAGCGTGCCGGGCGTCGGCCCCGTGCTCGCCCGGACGCTGCTCGCCGAGCTTCCCCGAGCTCGGGCGCGGCGACCTCTCGCGCAAGCAGCTCGCCTCCCTCGTCGGAGTCGCCCCCGTAAACCGCCACTCCGGCAAGAGGCGCGGGAGGCGCCGGACGTGGGGCGGGTGAGGTCGGTGCTTTACATGGGGCCGCTCGTCGCCACGCGGCACAACCCGGAGATGAGGGCGTTCTACGAGAGGCTGCTGGCGAAGGGCAAGCCGAAGCTCGTCGCCCTTGTGGCGTGCATGAGGAAGCTGCTGACGACGCTCGACGCGATCCTCA
>JACCWD010000205.1 GCA_013697825.1 Rubrobacter sp. | reverse complement strand
GTAATGCTCACGCGATACTGGAGGGCGTACACCGACAGGGGTCCGCCCGGAGAGTTGAGAGTATTGCTTGAGCGGCTGTTTTCGGGAGAGGGGGTATACCTCTATGTCCACTAACAACAAACTACCGTTAGTCGCGCAGATGACGGGACTCCCATCGAAATGAACGAAGACCACCACCAAACCCTTTACGAAACGAACGAATTTTACTGGGGCAAAGAGCCGAACGACTTCGCCCGCCGAGCCCTCGACTTCATCCCCGAAGGCGAACCCCTCCGCGTCATAGACATCGGAGCCGGAGAAGGCCGCGACTCCGTCTTCTTCGCCGAAAGAGGCTTCGACGTCCTCGCGGTGGACGCGGCCCCGAACGGCCTTGAAAAGGCGACCCGCCTCGCCAAAGAACGCGGCGTCGAAGTCGAAGTCCGCGAAGGCGACGTGAATTCCCTCGAACCCGAAGGCTCTTTCGCCCTCGTATATTCCGCCGGAACCATCCAATATTTGAGGCCCGAGAATCGCGAAAAGCAATTCGCGCACTTCCGGGAACGCACCGCACCCGGCGGGTTTCATGCGCTCCTCACCTTCGTGGAAGATCCCGAAATACCTCCCGCCCCGGACTGGTCGGAAAACGAGTTTCTATACGCCCCCGGCGAGCTTCGAGAATATTACGCGGGATGGGAATGCCTCCACTCGCGCGCGTTCGTCTTCGACGACGACTCCGGCGGCGAGCCGCACAAGCACGCGGTCGAGGAATACGTGTTCTTGAAGCCGTGAACGGAAATCATTCGTGTACGCCGAAGGCGCGGACGAACTCTTCGTAAGCGTCTTCCCTGTCTCCTTCGGCGCGCTTTCCGACGTAGCAAACTTCCGCGATCTCCGCGCCGTCCCGCATCGCGAGGATGCGCCATATGATCCGGTATCGGCTCGTATGGATTCCTCGATGCCCTTTCAGAGATCCATGAAGAGGGTATCCGGCGTCCGCGGGGGCCGAGTCCACGACCTCGCGAACTTTCCTGAGAGCTTGTTTCTGAACCTTCTTCGGCGACGCCAACAAACTTTCCATACCGACCCGGTGAAAGGTCGTCCGATCCGTCAATCCTCCTCACCGACCATTTTCTCAACCTCCGAAAGGGAAGGGCCGGAGCCTTCTTCTCCCTCGACCCTCCGCAAAGCGGCGACCGCGTCGTTGTCTTCGAGGATTTTGCGCGTCTCCACCATCCCGACAAGCTCCATATACGATTCCTGAAACTTGCGGAAGGTCTCCGCGTCAATGACCAAAGCCTCCCGGTTCTTCGTGCCTTTGATTATGAAGACGCGCCCACGACTCACCTCCTCCATCATCTCCGTCATGGAATTCCTCGCCTCCCCCACCCCAAACACCTTCGGCAACCTCGCAAGCATCATGCCTCCTTTTTAGCGAATATTGTACGATATTATGTGCAAAATAATGTGCAAATGGATGGCGGAGTGCTTTATTCCCGCCGCATAACGCCCTCGCGCCATGCATACACGGCGGCTTGCGTCCGGTCGGCGAGGTGGAGTTTTCCGAGGATGTTCGAGACGTGGCTCTTCGTCGTTTTCTCGGAGATGAAGAGCCGGGCGGATATTTCACGATTCGGAAGTCCCTCGGCGACGAGTTTGAGGACTTCGAGTTCGCGATTCGAGAGATCATGGAAGACGCTCGGCTCGCCACGCCTTGCGCCGTGAAGCTCGCGCACGACGCGCGAGGCGACGCGGGGATGGAGGGTCGCCTCGCCGTTCGCGGCCTTTCGGACGGCCTCGGCGAGTTCGGCGGGGCCGATCTCTTTTAGAACGTATGAGAGAGCGCCTGCCCGTATCGCCGGGAAGACGTGTTCGTCGTCGTGGTACGAGGTGAGGACGATGACGCTCGTGCGCGGCGACTTCGCGGTGAGGAGGCGCGTCGCCTCCACGCTGTCCATACCGGGCATTATGAGATCCATGAGCGCGACGTCCGGGGCGTGCTCGGCGGCCATCTTCACGGCCTCCTCCCCGCTCCCGGCCTCCGCGACGACGGAGATGTCGGGCTGTGTGTCGAGGAAGGCGCGGACACCTTGCCGCACCATCGCGTGGTCGTCCACGAGGAGGACGGTTATGTTCTCTGCTTCCGTCATCTTTCGTCTCCGTTCGAGGTCGCTTTGTTTGTCGGGAGGATGAGGGCGACGCGGGTTCCCTCTCCGGGTTCGCTCTCGACCTCGAAGGAGCCTCCGAGGCGTTCGGCCCGCTCGGCCATGCTTTCGAGGCCGAAGCCGCCCTTCGGGGTGTTCTCGACATCGAAGCCTCGCCCGTCGTCGGAGACTCGGAGGGTCACGGAGTTTACATCGTAAAAAAGCTCGACCTCGGCGCGCGAAGCTCCGCTGTGGCGCGCGACGTTCGCGAGCGCTTCCTGTGCGACCCGGAAGACGGCTTGCTCGACCTCGAGTGAGGCCGCCCTCTCGCCCCGGATGTGGAACCCCACCGGAACCCCGCCCCGCTCCGACCAGCTTTTCACGTAGTCGCCGAGCGCGGGCGCGAGCCCACGGTCTTCGAGTGCGGCGGGCCGCATCTCGTGGATGAGGACGTTGAGTTCCTTTTGCGCCCCATGCACGAGTTCTTCGGCCTGCGAAAGGTGGCTCTCGGCGGCCTCCGCGTCGCGGGCGAGGAGGGCTTTGGCGGCGGCGACTTGCAATGAGGTCGCGAAGATTTGCTGCTTCACCGAGTCGTGGAGGTCGCGGGCGAAGCGGTTCCGGGTTTCGAGGGCGGCGAGTTCCTGTCGAGTCTCTATGAGGTTCTCGAGTTCGGAGGCCATGTGATTGAGGTCGCGTGAGAGGGCGCCGATCTCGTCCTTCGAGTCGTCCTTCACCGAGACGGAGAAGTCGCCTTTGCTCCACGCTTCGGAGGCGTCGGCGAGGTTTTGGAGGCGCCGGGCCGGGCCGCGGGCGGTTATGAGGCCGAAGATCGCGCCGATTATCCCCGCCGGAACGAGGAGCGCCACCGCGCTCACGCCGAGGATCGCGAGCACCGGAACCGTGAGGTTCGGCATCCGAAACGTCCCCGCCAAAACCCCGACGACCTCGCCGCCGCTCTCGATCGGAGCAACGGAAATATACCGTCCTTCGTCGGTTCTCACCGAAAGCTCGCCCGCGCTCTCCTCCCCGTCGAGAGCCGCCTCGATGAGCGGTGCGGCGCCCGGGATCTCCTCCGCCTCGAACGTCTCCCCGACGGGATACTCGTCGAGGTCGGGGGCGGAGGCGAGGAGGCTCCTCTCAGTATCGAGGACGAAAAGATACCCCTCGTCGGGCGTGAAGCTCACGTTCGCGTTCTCCTCCCCGACCCGGAAGTTCCCCTCGCCGCCCCGGATGCCCGACTCCCCGGCGAGAAAATAAAGCTCCTCGCGCAGTCCATCCACATCGGGCGAACCGTCAGCGAAATACGGTTCGAGGCGGGGCGCGACATCGTCGCGGAAACTTTGGGCGGCCATCGAAGGCACGGCACCGGAGTTCAAAAACACGAGGAAGACCCCGATCAAGATGAGTTCCAAAATGAGGAGCGCGGCAACGGTAACGAGCGTATAACTCAGCGTCAACTTCCATTGGAGACGACGCAAAGAAGAAAGGCCGCGTTTTACGAGCTTCATCATCGCCCGGATTTTACTCCCCCCGCCGAACCTCCCGCATCGGCCCCGAGAATGAAAAGAGGGGGTCGCTTCGCTCCGGTTCTCGGTTTTTAGTTCTTGGCTCTCGGCCGACCACTGAAAACCTTCGCGGGGCGAGACTCCGCACTCCGTATAAAATCACCCCATCCACGGGAAAGGAGATACGCATGCCCGACGAACGCGACAACCCCGGAGTCATCGCCCCGCCGCCCCTCGTATTCGGCGTTCCACTCATTTTGAGCCTCCTCGCGAACCGGAAAACGAGGCTCCCGTTCCTCCCGTCCGGCCTCACTCGCCCTCTCGGATGGCCGCTCGTCGTTCTCGGAGCCTCCCTCGGGATATGGTTCTTCATCACGATGAAGCAGGTCGACACCCCCGTTGACCCGCGCCGCCCCGTGTCGAGGATCGCCACCAACGGCCCGTTCGCATACACCCGGAACCCCGCGTACCTCGCGATGACCATGATCTTCGCCGGAACCGCCTCCATAAAAAACTCATTGCCATCCATCCTCCTTCTCCCGGCCATCCTCGCCGTGATGAACCGGGGAGTCATCGAACGGGAGGAACGCTATCTGGAAAGAAAGTTCGGCGAGGAATATCGACGATACAAAAAGAGTGTCCGTCGCTGGATTTAAGAAGCCGGGATGCGCCGGGACGTTCCGGGCGACATCTTCCGGAGCGCGTCGTTCGCCTCCGGCATGGGTGGTTCGAGATTCGCATAGTCGTTGCTCCTCGCCGAGAGGCCGATGAATATGAGGTCGAAGCTCGGCGCGTTTTGTTGGTGGGGGATGCTTTGATCCACGGTGACGAGAGCGTCGAAATCCTTTTCGACGAGGCGAAGAAGCACGCCGTTCTTTTTTCCGGCCCATCCGCGCTCCACGACTTTCATGACCTCGAAGTCGGTATCGAGACTCCGTTTGAGTCGCTTCGGAATGTTCTCGTCAAGCAGTATGCGCAATGTCGGCGGCTTCGAGGGAGATTTCGAGATACCCTTCCGCTTGTTCGCGGCTTACAGATGGGAAGTCGTCGAGGAAGGCTTCGATAGTGTGGCCCGCCTTCAAATAATCCACGAGCGTCTTTACGTGGACCCGTGTCCCCGAAAAAACGAGCGCGCCGCCGACAACCTCCGGATCGCGTGAAACCACCGCGTGAACATCCATGCCCGCCAAACCTCCTCGCTCGTGTGAAGCACCCGGAATTATAACGGCGAGAGCGATGCCGGGTTTCGAGTGCGGAACCCGTCCCGACATCGGTGACGCACCTGAAACCTGAAGCCCGAAACCTATTCGTACCGCAATGCCTCCGCCGGATACACCTTCGACGCGCTCCTCGCCGGGAGGAAGGTCGTAAGGAGCGAGGCGGCGTATGCGACGCCGACGACGAGGGCGACGGTGAGCCACGGAACCTGGTATGTGATGCCCGCGAAATCCTGCTCGATGGAGCCGATGATCGTACCGGACAAAGCCCCCCCGAGAGCCACACCGAGCGCGATCCCCACGAGCGCGATGAAAGACGACTCGATGAGGAACGCGAGCCGAACCTGCCCGCGCTGGAATCCCATCGCCCGCATCATCCCGATTTGCTGCCGCCTCTCCACCACCGAACGGGCGGCGATCACCCCGAGAGCGGCGATCCCGACGAGAAGCCCGAGACCCATGAACCCCACGAGCAAATTGCTCAAAATATCGTTCGCCGCCGCCCCTTCCTCGATCTCCGTCGCCAACGGATTCGCCTCGAGCCCGTTCTCCCGAAAGCCGTTTTCGAGCGAACCCGCGACCTCCCCGGCATTCGCGCCTTCTTCGAGACCGAACATATAACTCTGCGCGGGAACCGGGAACCCGACAAGCTCCGAGAGGACGCTTTGCGAAGTCGTGACTTCCCCCGCGTAAAACGCCGAATCCTCGACCACCCCGATGACGCGGAGATCCCGGCTCTCCCCGGATTCCGGCTCCTCGACGGTTATGTACAAATCACCCGGCAAATACTCGTCTTCCTGAAAGAACCCCGAAAGCTCGATGGGCGGCGGAGGCCCGCCGAGGTCGAAATTGTTCCTCGTCGGAGCGAGCCTGGCCGACACGACGGCGACGTCCTCCTCGCTTTGAAGAGCCTCCCACACCTCGCGGTCGCTCTCATATCCCTCGGCGGTGATGTTGAAACCATACCCCACACTCTCCGAATACCCCTCGTCCACGCCTTGAACGTAAAGGCTCTCTGCCTCACCCTCCGCTCCGCGCTGCTTCGCCTCGGTGGGAAGCCCGTTCACGCTCCCGATGGAGGTTATGCGCTCCTCGTCCACGCCTTCCGCGTCGGCGAGCGCCTCCTCGATGTCCGATATCGGGGCGGCGTATCCCGAGTCGGCCCGGATGTCATAGCCTCCGGCGAGGCGGTCGGTGTCGTCGAAGATGGTGGCGAAGGACTTGTTTATGAAGCTCATCGTCACGAGCGTGAACACAACGAGCGAAAACATCGCGAGCGTCATCCCGGTTCGGAAGCGGGCTTGCATCGGATACGACACCGCCGTTTTGAGAACCGGAGGAAGCCCCTTTATCCACCCGAACGCCTTCACGACCGCGCCGAGGAGGATGTCCGAGTTGTAAATCACCACCCACACCGCGCCGACCACGATCATGATGCCGGAGAGGAAGAAGAGGTCGATTCCTTGCGACATTCCCTCCGGGAGATAGTCCGACGGAAGGAGCCACAAAGTGAGAAGCCCCGCCCCCGCGAAAGTGAACGCCGCCCGATCGGGAAGCCCCGCCACCCTCGCCACGAGCACGACCCCGATAATGAGGAGCGATATCCCGAGAAGGAGAAGCCCCATTTGCCCGACCTCGAACCCGCCCCACGTCGCGAGCGCGCCGAGCGCGGGCGTGAGGAGCGCGAGGAGAATGCCCTTCACCGTCCGGCCGCGTTTGTCCGGCTCGGGGATGTCGCGTATCGCCCGCACGATATTCAAACGACTCACCCGCCACGACGAGATGAGAACGACGGCGAAAGTCAAAACCATCCCGAGCGCGAAAGCGATGACGACGTTCTCCGGCTTCGCGGAGAAGACCATATCGAAGCCCGACTCCGCGAACGCCGTACCGACGATCCTCACCATCACCCACCCGACCCCCACGCCGAGCAAACTCCCGACCGCCGAGGCGAGAAGGGCATACACCGCACCCTCGAAGGCGAACATCCGCACGACGTGCTTCCTTTGCATCCCGACCCCGCGGGCGATGCCGAGCTCGCGCTTCCTCTCGGCGGCGAGCATCACGAAAATGAGAAAGATGAGGAGTATCCCGGCGGCGATCGAAAACTGCCCGAAGAGAAGGAAGATGCTCGAAACCTGCGCCCCCGCCTCGTCCGAACGCTCGATCGCGTCCCGCTTCACCTCGTCCGCCGCAAGCCCGTTCGATTCGAGGACGGGAGCGAGAGCGGCGACCGTCTCGTCGGTATTCGCCCCTCCTTCGAGGGACTCTCCGTCGTGCGAGACGAGGACGTTGTTTATCTCCCCCTCCACCCCGACGAGGCTTTGGAGATCATCGAGTCCCATCGCGAGCGAAGTATCCGAGGCCGGATTCGCCCCGCTTTCGTAAACCCCCGCGACCGCGAACTCCGCCGGGCCGTCCCCGAAGAACGCCTCGACCTCGTCGCCCTCGCGGATTTTCAGTTCCTCGGCGGCGGTCGCGCTTACGAAGACTTCGTTTTCGCCGAGGTCGCCGATCGAAAGTGTGCCGCCCGAGGGGTCAGTGAGTGTGTCGAAGCCGTCCATCGAGGACTCGTCGAAGCCGAGGATATCCACGCGGGGCTCGCTCTCGTCGTTCTCCTCGGAGACGACGGAGACGGTTTCTTTGGCGAGCGGCGCGACTCCGGCGACTTCCTCATCGTCCGAAAGGGCGTCGCGGGCTTCTTCGGCGGCGGCTTCGTCGAAATAGTCGTCGCGGGAGACGGCGGGGCCGGTGAACTGGTTCGGGTTCGACGGCTCCTCGGCGGAGAGGACGACATCCACCTCGCCTATTTGCTGGAGGGACTCGGCGCGGAGGGAACTCGTGAGCGTGTCGCCCGTCGTGAACGAGGCGGAGAAAAGGAGCGTGGCGAGCATGAGTCCGAGGACGATGAGGGCGGTTTGCGAGGGGCGGCGCGGGATGTTCCGCACCGCCATTTTGAACGCGACCCGGTTCCGGAGCGCGGAGAGAAGGAGAACCGCCGCCCCGAGTCCGGCCACGGCGAGGAGCGTCCACATAAGCTGCGTGGTTTCCACCCCGAAGAGCGTGTCCACTTAATTCCCCCCGAGTCGAAATTGGCGCGCGAAGGACATGCTTCCTGGGAGCGCGGGCATCCTTGCCCGCAACGCGACCGAGCTTCGCATGCGGGCGAAACACCCGCGCCCGAAGGGGCTTTGACCCCGAAGAGAAGCCATCCCGACCGCCGTCGTCTCGACGCCGAAGAGCGTGTCCACTTAATTCCCCCCGCCGCTCGAAGAGCCGTACGCTTCGGCGTTCGTCTCGATGTTCGCCCCGGCGTTCGCCTCGGCGTTCTTTTCCTCGCTCTCGACTTCGCCGTCGCGCATGCGGATGGTTCGGTGGCCGCGCCCCGCGACCGCCGGGTCGTGGGTGACGAGGACGAAGGTTTGGCGCTCGGTCCGGTTGAGGCGCACGAGGAGATCCATGATGTCCTTCGAGGTCTCCGAATCCAAAGCCCCGGTCGGCTCGTCGGCCCACACGATGGCGGGTTCGTTGACGAGCGAGCGGGCGACCGTGACCCTTTGTTGCTGGCCGCCGCTCATTTGCGCGGGCCGCTTCCGGGCTTGATCCTCGATTCCGACCATCTCCAAAGCGGCGAGCGCGAGCTTGTGGGCCTTCTTCGGCTTCACCCCCGCGACGAGGAGCGGAAGCTCGACGTTCTCCGTCGCCGAAAGCACGGGCATGAGATTGTACGACTGGAAAATGAACCCCATCCTCTCGGCCCGGAAGCGCGTCCGTTTCCGGTCGGACATCCCGACGATGGACTCGCCCTCGATGACGACCTCGCCGCCGTCCACTTCGTCGAGGCCGGAGAGGCAATTAAGGAGGGTCGTCTTCCCGCACCCCGACGGCCCCATGACGGCGACCATCTCGCCCTTCGCGATGTCGAGGTCGAGACCTTTGAGGGCGTTCACCTTCACGTCGCCGGAGTCATACGATTTCCGCACCCCCGAAGCCTCGATGATGGCGGTGGCTCGTTCGGCTCCGGCGTTCCCGGACACACCATTCTCGGACAAGATGCTCTCCTTCTCGTTGCGCGCGTTCTCTCGTTCACGGGGGAACTTTATGGTCGGCGTTTCATCGGCGCATCGACCGAAAGGTTGATTCCTCGTAAGCCGGGGGAAGTATCCGCCGCGTCCCGGAATCCGTCTGTAAAGGAACGCCCGGACGCGGAGATTCGGGCTTTCGGGTTTCTATTCGCCGCGGCGGGAGATCATGTCCGCTATGAGCGGGTACCGGAAGTCGTGTCCTTCGCTTATCTGGTACGCCCCGTACGCCGAATGGACGAAGGGTATCGCCGTTATGACGAGCATGACGGGCATCATGAGGAAGCCGACGAGGACGGCGGTGAGAAGCCACGAAAGCGTCCACCCGACCCACAAAACGACGAGCCACGGAATTTGGTACCACGTGCTTTGCAAAGCGTGGAAAGCGACGCTCGGCGAACGGTCTTTATAGACCAGCCAGATTACGAACGAGGCGATCGGCCCCCCGATGAAGCCGGTGAACAAGTTGAGAAAGACGGTCAAATGCGAGAGCATCGCCCACGTCCTCTCGTCCCGAGTCATCGGCGCGAGGCCGGGTTCTTCGAACGCCGTTCCGAAGTTTCTTTCCTGCATTTCGAGTCCTCTCGAATCGTTTGAAATATGTGTCCAATAAATACTGTGAAAAGGATTTTATCCGGCGAAGAGGCTCCCGTCATCGGCCCACAGACCTAAAAACCGGGAGTCGGGAAGGACGGGGATCGAAAGCCCATGCCATCGAATCATCCCGTCGAAGTAGGCGAGGGTTCGTCGGGCGGGTGACGAAAGCGTCCGGGAGGAGAGAGTCGAGAACACCCGACTCCCCACCCCCGGCGAGCGAAGCGAGCTATTTGCCGTCCACCATGTCCGAGGCGAAGGGGTACCGGAACTCGCGTCCCTGTCCGATTCGGTACGCCGCGTACACCGCGTGGGCGAAGGGGACGACCGAGGCGACGAACATGAACGGCATGAGGAGGAAGCCGACGAGGACGATGGCGAGGAGGCCCGTGAGCGTCCATCCGACGGCGAGGAAGAGGAGCCACGCCGACTGGTACACGGCGGACTGGAGCGCGTGGAACGCGATCGTCTCCGAGCGGTCACGGTACACGAGCCATATGACGAACGCCGCCATCGGCCCGAGGAACCCTGTGAACAAATTGAGGAAAACGCTCAAATGAGCGAGTCCCGACCACATCCTCTCGTCGCGCGAATCCATCGCCACTCCATAGTTCGGTGCGCTCTCCGTGTCCATCGTCTCTCCTTCGTTAGCTTGGCTTGAGGAAAGGTTATCCGCGCCGCCTCCCTTCGCCATCGCCCTCGGGAACCAAAGTTGGTGCGCCTTTGGGATGAGGCGGAGTCGCTTTGCGACCGTTCTCGGTTTTTGGTTCTTGGTTCTTGGCTAAAAACGAAGAACGGAGAACCCCCGAACAAAACCCACCGAACCGACGCTCATGGAGGGGGAGATAAAGAGCGCCGATCCGGTGTATGCGGAAAATATAGCCGCCGGAATCGGCCTCCGCATCGGTCCGAAGACCGATTTACGGCTCCTCCGCCTAGCCGATGCCCCGAACGGCCGCGTGCCGCATAATTCGCCCGAACGCGATTCGAACCACTCGAAAGGAAGAACCGTGGAGAGCATATTTTATCTGGGCGCGACGCTCCGGGTCGAGGGAGGCGCGTTGTTTTTGGCGAGCGTGGCGTTGTACGGGGCGAACGGTGGTGGATGGCTTTTGTTCGTCGTGCTTTTGCTCGCCCCCGACCTCTCCATGCTCGGCTATCTCGCCGGGGTTCGGACAGGAGCAGCGGTTTACAACGTGTTCCACGCCTATCCGTTGCCCGCGGCGCTCGCGCTTTATGGAGTGTTCACGAGCGGTGGAGTCGCTTTGTCGCTTGCGTTGATCTGGCTCGCGCACATCGGCGTGGATCGCATGGTCGGGTACGGGCTGAAATATCCCACCGATTTCAAGGACACACATTTGAACCGCGTCTGAAAGCGGAGTTCACAAAGGTCGGCTACCTCGTCGGTGAAGTTCCGGGCGACCATCGAAGCATGTCCGGGAAGTATTTCCTGATGCCTGAAACCTGAAGCCTGATGCCCGGCCCGCGAAAGGATCATTCCCGCGCAAGCCGCGGTGAGCCGCGAGGCCGGAGCGATATGCTACGATCACTCCCCCTATGACCGATCCCGTATACACACCCCCGAAGCGGCGGCGACGCGCCAAAGGAACATCGGTCGTATTGCCCGCCCTCGCCCTCGCGGTTCTCGTGTACGTCGTGGATCAAGGAATAAAGCTCCTCGTCGAGAACACTATGGCCGTCGGGGAGAGCATCCCGCTCGTCGGGAATTCCTTGAGTTTGACGTACATCCTCAACGACGGCGGCGCTTTCGGCATCTTCAGCGGGAGCCAGATTTTTTTGATGGCCGGGAGCGCGGTCGCGGTCATCGTCGTCGTGTGGATGCTTTTGGCGGGGCCGCCCTCGAAGCTGACGACCATCGGATGCGGACTCATCCTCGGCGGGGCCGCCGGGAACCTCCACGACCGGATCACCTCCGGCGAAGTGACGGACTACGTACATTTCTCTTTCTGGTACATCTTCAACGCCGCCGACGCCGCCATCGTCGTCGGGGTCGGCATGCTCCTCATATCCTCGCTCTTCCCGCCAAAGGATCGCGGTTAACGAACCCTCGGCCTCCTCCTCGATACGTTCGAATTGTATCGGTGCCTCCCGAAAATCCTGTCGAGATACCGGTCCGCCACCCACGCCCCCGCAGCCCCTCCGACGACGCCGAGGAATACATCGAAGACGGTATCGAGCGGAGCGTGGCTGATCGCGAAGCCCATGAAGCTGAGGAACGCTTCGACCACCTCCCACCCGACCGCCCCGACGAACCCGATCACCACCCCCGTAACGACCGCATGCCGAGGCGTATCAAAGAAAACGTCGTCGCCCCCCGCCCGGTAAATAACCTCCGCCGTCATAGCCACGAGAACGAACGGCGTCAAAAGATGCGCCACCTCATCGTAAAGCGGCACCGGCTCGAAGAGGCTCCACATGAACCCCGCCGCATTCAAAACCACACAAAAAACCAAAAGCGATATAACCCACCCGCGCCGCACGCCTACGAAACCTCGTGGCAATGTCGGCAACGCGCCTCATAGCTTTCCTCGGCTCCCACAAGGATCGTCGGCGCGGAGGCGGGGGCGGGCTCGCCGTCCACGAGGCGTTGGGTGCGCGAGGCATCGCGGCCGCACCGGACGCATATGGCGTGGAGCTTCAAAACATCGTCGGCCTCGGAGAGGAGGCGGGGCATCGGACCGAAGGGGTGTCCGCGGAAGTCCATGTCGAGTCCGGCGGCGATCACATCGTAGCCACCGTCGGCGAGGCTGCGGCATACTTCCACGATCCTCTCGTCGAAAAACTGCACCTCTTCGATGGCGATGACGTCCGTCGTCCGTCCGACCCGCTCGAAAAGCTCCTCGCTCGAAGAGACGGCGGCGGCCTCGTAAAGAAGTCCATTGTGCGATTTCACCTCGCCCGTCTCCGAGCGGGTGTCGAGAGCGTGCTTGAAAACTTGAACCTTCCGGCGGGCGTACAAAGAGCGTCGGACGAGCCGAATAAGCTCCTCGGTTTTCCCGGAGAACATCGATCCGGTGATGACGGTCAACGAGCCGTGGACGAGTCCGGCGATGTCGAAGAGGGTTTCGGGAGCGCGTATGGGCATGGGGGGCATTTTATAAGTTCTGGGGGCGGGGTTTCCGGCGAGCGTAAAATGCGCGTCATGAGGCGGTTCGAGATAACGGGGCATACGAAGTATTACTGGCGGAGGAAGCTCGAGCGTCCGGAGCGGTGGGAGATCACCGACGACGAATGCCAGTGGGTTCTCGACAACCGCTTCGACGGGGAGTTTTCTCAGCAATACGACGGGAAGTGGAAATTCACGGTTTACGTTCCGGTTCTCGGATACCGGGTTCGGGTTATCATGTTGGCCGATGGCAAAACGCTGCACAATGCTTTCGATCCAGACAGGCCGAGGGATGACTGAAGGAGGTGTGAACATGAAGGTGGAATATTTCGACGACACGGACTCGATGGTCGTGGATCTGGAACTTTCCGACAGGAAAGGCGAACTCCGTCTCATCGAGACGAACGACCCGAACACCCTCATATGGGTGGACGAGGCCGGCCGCGTAGACAATATCGAAATAATGGCCGGAGCCTCGAACTATGACCTCACGGGCATCGAGCCATACAAAGGCGACGCGAAAGCCGAATACGAAGCCGCCGTGAGAGCCGCGAAGTCGAAGCGATAAAGTACGGTATTCACCGAAGATTTCGCCTCGGACGATTTTTCTGCCTCCTCCGACGATAAACCACGTACCCGACGAAGCCGACTATGACGATGGCCGTGGTCACGAAGAAGAGTCCGACGTACTCCGGCGCTTGCCGCCCGAGGAACGAGTAAAGAAAAGTCTGCGGCGTCACTCCGAGCGCGGTGGCGGCGATGAACCCCCGGAACCTCATCCTCGTGAGTCCGGCGGCGTATGAGATGATGTCGAACGAGATCCCCGGAACGAGCCTTCCCGCGAACACCGCGTACATCCCCCACCTCTCGAACCACCGATCAGCCGATTCGAGCCCCGCCCTCCCGACGAGTATTTCGACCGGGGCGCGACCGAGGGCGCGTGAAATGCCGAAGCACACCGCCGCCGCGAGGACGTGTCCGAGCAAACTCAAGATCCAGCCCCACAAAACCCCGAAGGCGAGACCGTTCGCGAACGTTATGAGAAACGACGGAAGTGGCGCAACGATGGCTTGAAGAACCATGAGAAGCAAAGAAGCCATCGGCGCGAAAACACCGAACGACAAAATATAGTCGCGCAAGCCCTCGATGTCGCCGCGGCTCAGAATTCCGGCGGCGGCGTTCACCTCGTTTCGGAAGCCTCCCCATAGAAAATAGAGAAGGCCGAGCATGAGGGCCGTGAACAAAAACATCGCGGCCCGGATGCGCCATGCCGTCCGCGCATCCACGCCCCCCGAAACTTTACCGGCGCGACCGAACTCGCTCATCGCTCCATGTTATACGCGATCCGGACAAACGCCTCGCGCCGAGTCCGAGTGAAGCATTCGACCCCCTCACGCGACTCGGATGGATGCCGGATCAGTCCACGAACCCGGCGCCGACCTCGCCTTCATCCGAAACCCACGTCAAAGAAGCCCGGCGGCCCGAGCCTTCTCGAGCGAACCCTCCGCCATCCGAATGGAAGCCGCGTCCACCATTTGACCATCCACCGTGATCGCCCCGCTCCCGGCCTCGCTCGCCGCCTCATACGCCTCGACGACCTTCCTCGCCCATTCGACCTCCCTCTCCGTCGGCGAGAAAACCTCGTTCACGACTTCGATTTGCGCGGGATGTATACACCACTTCCCATCGAACCCGAGAGAGCGGGCGATCCGGGAACTCCTCCGCAAACCTTCCTCATCCCCATAGTCCGCCACTGGCCCGTCGAAGGCCCGCAAACCCGCCGACCTCGCCGCCACCACGATGCGATGCATTACGTACTGAAAACGATGCCCCGGATAAACCTCGTCCCACTCGTCCTCGACCCCGATGCTTGTCTGCGGCATCCCGACGCTCGCCGCATAGTCGCCGGGGCCGAAATGGAGAGCCGTGAGGCGGCTCGTCGCGCACGATATCTCACGGATGCTCTCCAAACCCTCCGCGCTCTCGATCTGCGCTTCGAGCCTCACCTTCCCCACCTCGACCCCGATGGATTTTTCTATGGCGGCGAGCAATATATCGAGCGCGTATAAATCCCCGCCGCACCGCACCTTCGGCACGAGGATGGCATCCACGCTTTCCTCCGCGCCCTCCACGACCTCGATGACGTCCCGGTAAAAGTACGGTGTATCCATCGCGTTCATGCGGAACATCCGCGCCTTCCCGCCCCACTCCATCCCGCAAAACGCCTCGACAACACCCTCTCTCGCCTCCGCCTTTCTGTCCGGCGCGACGGCGTCTTCGAGATCGAGGAAGACCCCGTCCGCCTCCGACGCCAACGCCTTCCCCGCCATTTTCACACTCGCCCCCGGCACCGCCAGAAAAGACCTCGCAGCTTTCAAAACCCTTCTCCCTTCACAACGACAACCACCCAATCATACCGGGAGCCGAAACCATGGAGTGAACCCATAGCCCCGGACAGCACTGAAAGTCAACTTCCGGCCCTCGATGCGTATTTCGCCTCGAATTCCACCGGAGGCAGATACCCGAGACTCGAATGCAGCCGCTTCTTGTTGTAAACCT
>JACCWD010000197.1 GCA_013697825.1 Rubrobacter sp. | reverse complement strand
ACGAGGGAGGAGCTCGACCGGGCCATAGCCGAGGCGCTTGCGGCGGTTACTTTGCACGATGTTGTCGGATGGTTCGCGCACTGCGGCTGCTACGAGTCGAAGGCTCAATACTTATGAAATACGCTGTAAGCTATATTTTGCAACTGATTTTTCGAGGATCTTTACGAAAAAGTTTCGTTTTCATAACGTTTTCAGCACATATACGATCCGTAAGCACCCGAATCCCTGTCCGATAGACTTCCCTTCCAGTCGAGAACGTCGGAAAAGGAGCGGAGCATGGCCGGAGATCTGAACGAGTACATGGACTTCGCCGTCGAGGCGGCGTGGAAGGCGGGGAGGCTCACCCTCGCCCATTTCCAAACGGGCGTGAAGACAGAGTACAAAGGCGACGAAACCGAAGTCACCGTCGCCGACACGGAGGCTGAGGCATTGCTTCGGCGCGATATCGGGGCGAAGTATCCCGCCCACGACATCGTCGGCGAGGAGTTTGGCGGCGAGGGAAGCGGAGCCTCGCCGCGCTGGATCCTCGACCCCATAGACGGAACCCAAGCCTTCGCCCGAGGCGTCCCTTTATACGCCACCCTCGTCGGCCTCGAAATAGACGGCGACGTGAAAGCCGGAGCCGCATACTTCCCCGCCCTCGACGAGATGGTCTACGCCGCCGACGGCCTCGGATGCTTCTGGAATGGAAGAAGGGCGAAAGTCTCCGATGTATCGAGCCTCGAACGGGCCATCGCGTGTTTCACCCAAACCGCGAACTTCGAGAAAGGAAACCGGAGCGCGGAATGGGAGGAAATCCAGAAATCCGTCCTCGCCTGCCGCGGGTGGTCGGACGCATACGGCCACGCCCTCGTCGCCACCGGACGAGCCGAGATCATGCTCGACCCGCTCATGAACCCGTGGGACTGCGCCCCCTTCATTCCCATCCTCCGCGAAGCCGGAGGCTTCTTCGGAGACTGGTCGGGCAACGAAACCATATACGCCGGGGAGGCGATGAGCGTGAACACCGCGCTTTTGCCCGAAGTCCTTCGCCTCATCGAAAACACGTGAACGCGCCGGAGGAATTTTCTCTCCGGCGCGTGTCTTCATGGACTTTCCGCTACGAGGTCGCGGGGTTCGAGTACCACCGCGTTATCTCGACCTTGTTCTCGGTGAAGAAGCGGACGCCGTCCTTTCCGGTGGCGTGGAGGTCGCCGAAGAACGAGTCCTTTATGCCATTGAACGGGAAGAACGCCATCGGGGCAGCGACCCCGATGTTCACTCCGAGCATCCCCGCCTCCACGTTTTCGCGCCAGTAACGAACCGCCGCGCCGTTCTCCGTGAAGATCGAACACGCATTCCCGAACGACGATCCGTTCGTGAACTCCACCGCCTCTTCGAGGTTCTTCACGCGCACGACGGAGAGGACGGGGCCGAATATCTCCTCGCGCCCGACGCGCATCTCGCCCGTAACGTTGTCGAGGATCGTCGGCCCCATGAAGAAGCCTTCGTCGAGCGGAGGCTCCCGCCCGTCGAGAACGAGCGTCGCCCCCTCACCCTCCCCGATGCCGACGTATTCGCGCACCTTCTCGCGGTGCGAGTCGCGGATGACGGGCGTGAGCTCGTTCCCCTCCACGCTTCCGGGGCCGACCTTCATCGCCGAGGCCGCTTCCTTCACCCGCTCGACGAGTTCATCCCCGACATCCCCGACGGCGACGAGGACGCTCCCGGCGAGGCACCTCTCCCCCGCGTTCCCGTACGTCGAGGAGATGATGTTCGGGACGGCCTCTTCGAGGACGGCGTCGGGCATGACGACCATGGAGTTCTTCGCCCCGGCGAGAGCCTGTACGCGCTTTCCGGTCGCCGTGCCGCCCCGGTACACATGCTCCGCCACGGGCTTCGACCCGACAAACGAGACGGCCTTTATGCCGGGATGCTCGAGTATGGAATTCACCGCCTCATGCGCTCCATGCACGATACTGAAAACCCCCTCCGGAAGCCCCGCCTCCGAGAGAAGCTCGCCGAGCCGAATCGCCGAGAGCGGAGTCCTCTCGGACGGCTTGAGAATATACGTGTTCCCGGCGGCTATGGCGACGGGAAGCGTCCACAAAGGAACCATGCACGGGAAATTGAACGGCGTTATCGCCGCGACCACCCCGAGCGGATACCGGTACGAAACATTGTCCACGCCGCGGGCGACATCCCGGACACTCTCGCCCATCATAAGCGTCGGCATCCCGCACGCGAACTCGACGACCTCGATGCCCCGCCGAACCTCGCCCCCCGCATCCTTCTTGTCTTTGCCATTTTCGAGGGTCACGAGATCCCGGAGTTCCTCGAAGTTCTCTTCGAGGAGCATCTTAAACCGGAAGAGTACCCGCGCCCGCTCGCCGACGGGCGTCGCCGCCCATCCGGGAAAGGCCGCCTCCGCCTTCCTCACCGCCGCGTCGAGATCCTCGCGGGTCGAGAGCGGCGTCTCCGCGACGACCCTTCCGGTCGCGGGATCATAGACTGGTTCGGTCTCGCGGCCATTCCCACCGACCCACTCGCCCCCGATTAAATTCCTCACGTCGAAAGTTCGATCCTCAGTTTGCATGCGCGTCTCCTTTTGTCGCTTCGCCTTCGGCTCCACTCCGGTTCTTGGTTTTCAGTTCCTAGTTCTTAGCTAAAAACCGAGAACCAAAAACTGAAAACTATTCGCCCGTCCTCTTCCTCATAGCTTCGAGGTTCTTCTGATAAAGCTCGAAGGGAGCGTTTACAAGCTCGGTGTACGAGCTCGTCGCCTCGGCGAGCATTTGCTGGAAGGCTCCCATTTGCCGCTCGGAGCCTTCCATAAGGGCTTTCACGATCTCTTGGCTTCCTTGCATTTGCCCGCGAAGCTCGCCCGTCACGCCGTCGAAGAGGTTTTCCACGAGCTTCGTGTTCTTTTCCTGCGCCTAGTTCGACCGCTCGATGACTTCCTTGTACGCCTCCAAACTCTCGGCGAGGGCGCGGCTCGTTCGCTCCTGACTTTTCACCGTCTCCTCGACGACCTTCGTATACGACTCCATCGCCCTCGTCAGAGCGCGGTTCGTCTCGGCCTGGCTCTCGAAGACGCCCGTGATCCCCTCGACCCACCCCTGCGCGAGCTGGACGTTCCTTTGCTGATTGTCCATCGCGCTCCGCACGACTTCCTGATACGACTCCCCGAAAGCCTCGGTCAGCTTTTTGGCCGCATTCTCTTCACTCATGTTCTCCTCCCGACCTTTCTCGTTTCATGGCATTTTACCCGGAAAACTCGCTCCCTTCGGTCGCTCCCGGTTTTCGGTTTTTAGCTGAGAACCGAGAACTTGAAACTGAAAACCGCGAGCGGAGCGAGCCACCCGTTTGACGATGCGGCGAGCCGGGCATACCGTTCGAGGTTATGCATCTATTTGAAAGGATATTTTCATGCGGGCAATGGTCATTCCCGAGTTCGGGCCACCGAGCCTTTTCGAGGAGCGCGACATCGAGAAGCCGAAGGCGGGGCCGGGCGAAATCCTCATAAAGATAATCGCCTCCGCGACGAACCCCGTGGACGCGAAGATACGAAGCGGCGCCATTCCCGCCGTCGAACCCCCGGCCGTCCTCGGCTCCGATGTCTCGGGAACCGTCGAGGAGGTCGGCCCCGGAGTCTCGGACTTCACGGCGGGCGAGGAAGTTTATTACACCACCGAACTCTTCGGCGAAGGCGCGAACGGAGCGCACGCCGAATACGTCGCCGCCCCGGCGAACATCGTCGCGAAGAAGCCGAACTCGCTTTCGCATGAAGAAGCGGCGGCGGTTCCGCTCGCGGGCGGCACGGCGTACGAAGCCATCGTGCGCCGACTGAAAGTTCTCCCCGGAGAGGTCGTCGTCGTGCATGCCGGGGCGGGCGGTGTGGGATCGTTCGCCGTGCAAATCGCGAAGGCTTCCGGGGCGTTCGTGATCGCCACCGCCGGGCCGGACAATCAAAGCGCTTTGCGCGAACTCGGCGCGGACGTGGCGGTGGATTACCAAAGCGAGGACGTCTCGGAAGTCGCCCTCTCGCATACGAACGGAGAAGGTGTGGACGCGGTCTTCGACACGGTGGGCGGGGACATCATCGCCCCGAGCACGGAGTACACCCGGCCCTTCGGTCGGGCCGCCACCATCGTCGGGGCGCAAGGGGATTTGACGCAAATGTACCTCAAAAACCAGACGCTTTACGGGACGTTTTTGACGCGAGAGAGGCGGCGGCTCGACGAGATAACGCGCCTCATCGAACAGGGAAAAGTAAAGCCTCTCATCGGCGAAACCCTCGACCTCGCCGAGGTCGCGAAGGCTCACGAACGCCTCGACTCCGGCCACGGACGCGGCAAGATGGTTCTCCGGAACACTCGGTAGCCCACGCGACAGCGAAACGCCCATCGAAAGGAGTCGTCCAATGGAAACACGGCATGCGCCAGCGGCGAAGCGGGACATCGCGCACCGACTCGAAGAGGCGCGAGAGCGAACCCGCCTCCTCCTCTCGACCGTCTCCGACGAGAAACTCGCTTCGCAACACGCCGAATATATGTCCCCCCTCATATGGGACTACGGCCACATCGGGAACTACGAGGAATTGTGGCTCCTCAACGAAGCGTTCGGCAAAACTCTGTCCGACCGCGAGCTATTCGATATCTACGACGCCTCCATTCACCCCCGCGAAGAGCGGCCCTCCCTCGACATGCTCGACCGCGAGGACGCCGCCAAATACCTCGACGCCGTGAGAGATTCGGTTCTTTCCGAACTCGAAGAAGCCGACCTCGCGAACGGCGAAAGGCTTTTGCGTGACGGCTTCGTCTATAAAATGATCCTCCAGCACGAGGCGCAACACAACGAAACCATGCTCCAAACCCTCGATCTCATGGACGGGAAATACGAGCCGAAAGAAAAAGTCGAACTTCCCGAAGGAACCCCGCCGGACGAAGACACGGCTTTCATCCCCGGCGGCACGTTCATCATGGGCACGGACGACGAGGCGTGGGCGCTCGACAACGAGCGAAACGCGCACGAAGTGGAGGTGCCGGACTTCCGCATGGACGCGGCGGCGGTGACGAACCGGGCGTACATCGAGTTCGTGGAGGACGGCGGCTACGAGAAGAAGAAGCTGTGGAAGCCCGAGGGGTGGGACTGGAAAGTCGAGAAGAAGGTGAAGGCTCCGAGCCATTGGTACCACAAAGAAAGCCACGACTGGTGGACGAAGCTCTTCGGCTTCGACGAGCCGCTCGACCTCGACGCCCCGGTGATGCACGTCTCGCACCACGAGGCCGAAGCATTCGCCCGGTGGGCCGGAAAACGCCTCCCCACGGAGGCCGAATGGGAAAAAGCAGCCTCATGGAACCCGGAGACGGAAACTACCACGGGGCTTTTTCCATGGGGCGACGAAAGCCCGACACCCGAACACGCCAACCTCGACCACCTCGCATTCCGCCCGGCGAAGTCCGGAACGTATCCGAAAGGCGCAAGCGCGTACGGCGTCCTCGGCATGGTCGGGGACGTGTGGGAATGGACGAACACCGAGTTCCACCCGTACCCCGGCTTCGAGAGTTTTCCATACCGGGAATACTCCGAAGTCTTCTTCGGGGAAGGATACCGGGTTCTTCGGGGAGGCTCGTTCGCCACGAGGCCGAACGCTATTCGGAACACCTTCAGAAACTGGGATCACCCGTATCGGCGGCAACTATTCGTGGGGTTTCGTTGTGTTGAATAGGTTTCAGGCTTCAGGCATCAGGCATCGGGAAAAACCCCCGGCCCGCATCCGGGCCGCGATTTCGCATCCTCGTTTCGAGAGAGGCGGAAGACCTGAAACCCGAAACCTGAAGCCTGAAGCCCCCTAAAAATGTGCCGACTCGCCGCATACCTCGGAGAAACCGAAACCTCGCTCTCCTCGCTGACGATGGAGGCCGAGCATTCCCTCCTCGCGCAAAGCTACGCGCCGCGCGAGATGCTCTCCGGCGTCGTGAACGCCGACGGGTTCGGGGCGGCATGGTACACACCCGAGGTGGACGATGCGCCCGCCGTGCACCGTTCGAACTCGCCGATGTGGGCCGACCGGAGCTTCGCGGGCATCGCCCCGAAGGTGCGGAGCCGATCTATTTTCGCCGCGCTCCGGAACGCGACTCCGGGGCTTCCGGCGGAGGAGAGCGGGGTTCCGCCGTTCGCCTCCGGGAAATATTCGTTCATGCACAACGGCGCGATCGACGGCTTCCGCCACACCGCCATGCGCCCGCTCCGCGACACGCTCTCCGACGAGCGATACTCGGACATCATCGGCGCGAGCGACTCGGAAACCATATTCGCGTGCCTCCTCGACCGGATGGACGGAAGCACCGATCTCCGCGAGGCGATACTCGAAACCATCCGGCTCGTCTCGGATGTGTGCGAAGCGCGTGGAACGAAGGCCACTTTGAACCTCGGCGCGACCGACGGCGAGGAGATGGTCTTCGCCCGCCATTCGACGGAGGGGCCGGACAACTCGCTTTATTTCATCGAGGGCGGCGAGGCTTTCCCGAATGCGGTCGTCGTGGCGTCGGAGAGGTTCGACGGGGACGAAGGGTGGCGGGAAGTCCCCTCGCGGAGTTTGCTTCGGGTGGGCGGGCATGGCGTTCGCACAGAGAAAATACCGACTTAACGGAAAGGCGTGTGCCTCATGGACAAAGACACGTTCGACATAACGACCCTCGACAACGAGGGCGGCGACGAAAAAGAGGATATGGCTCGGGACATAAAGAACGGGCTTCTCTCCAAGCCGAAGGACATCTCGCCGTGGCCGAAGTATTTGTACGATGACGAAGGGTCGAGGCTCTTCGAGGAGATCACGGATTTGCCCGAGTATTATCAGACGCGCACGGAGTTTTCGATCCTCGAAGCGAAGGCGGCGGAGATCATAAAGCGTTCGGGAGTCCGGGAGATCGTGGAGCTCGGTTCCGGCTCCTCGACGAAGACCCGAGCCCTCCTCGAAGCGATGCTCGAAGCCTCCGAAGGCAACGACGCCCGGTATTCCCCGCTCGACGTGAGCGAAGGCATCCTCGTCGAGAGCGGCGAGAAGCTGAACGAGGAATACGACGGCCTCGACGTGCACGGATACGTCGGCGACTTCGACGGCTCGATGGAGGAAGTCCTCACCGACCGCGACGACGGCGAAGCCGGGAGCCGCCTCGTCCTCTTCCTCGGCGGAACCATCGGAAACTTCACCCCCGAGAAGCGCGGGGAGTTTTTGCGCGAAATACGCTCCGGCCTCGCGCCGGGCGACCATCTCCTCGTCGGCATGGATCTCGTGAAAGACAAAAACACCCTCGAAGCCGCATACGACGATTCAGCGGGCGTGACCGCGAAATTCAACAAAAACATCCTCAACGTACTCAACGATAAACTCGGTGCGGACTTCGATGCGAACCACTTCGAGCATCGCGCCACGTACAACGAAGCCGAGCAAAGAATCGAAATGTGGCTCGACTCGAGCGTGGATCACAGCGTACACATAAACGACCTTCGCCTCGAAATAATCTTCGAAGCGGGCGAAGGCATGCGAACCGAAATGAGCCACAAATTCACGGAGGAGTCCGCCCGCCGGACGTTCGGGGGAGCCGGCCTCGAACTCGTCGAGATGTATACGGGCGAGGAAGGCATGTTCGCGCTCGCGCTCGCTGGGGTGGATGGCTCGCGGTGATCGGGGCGGGGTCGTGCAATTCAGAGGGCTTCGAGGAACTCCTCGACCGTGAAGCCGGAGTCCCGGATTATGCTTCGGAGCGTGCCGCGCTTCATATCGCCATGCTCCGGCACGACTATGGGCCTTCGTCCGGGGAAGCTCATTACGACGTGGGAGCCTCTTTGTCGCTTCCGCTCATAGCCGAGTCGCTCGAACGCTTTTATGGCCTCTTTGCCGGAGATGGCTGGCAGTCGGGGCAAAGTATCCTCCGAAGGCTCAAACGGCCACTTCGATCTCCTTGAAACGTCCCTCCGGCGGAATATCTTCGGGGAGATCCAAACCCTCTTCTTCGAGGTATTCGAGAAGCACCCGAAGAGCCTCGCCCACGTCCCGGTACGCCTCCTCTTCGGTCTCTCCTTGCCCGGCCACGCCCGGCACCGCCGGGACTCGGGCGACATACCCCCCGTCTTCGGGGTCTTCGAAAACCACAGCCACGAAACGCTTCACGTCATCCTCGTTCCGAATTCGCCAACGACCGGAATTATAACGAAGCACTCCGTTGTATAGTATGCGGAGGGAAAACGAGGGAAGGAAAGCATGGAGCTCCGCGAAATCCAAAAGCCTTTGAAAGACAAATACCGCAGCGAACCCGAGTCATCGAAGATCACTCTCACCGCCACCGGAAGCGAGACGGACGCACCCATCTCATGCTCGGTGGATATCGGAAGGGCGGTTTATGACGCGGAAGCTCACTCCGGCGTCGGGGGGATGGGGACGGCGGCGTGTTCCGGCGACCTCCTCCTCGGGGCGTTGGCGGCGTGCGCCCAAATTACGTGCCAAATGGTCGCCACCGCCATGAAGGTTCCGACCGAGAAGATCGAAGCAATCGCCGAAGGCGACCTCGACCTCGCCGGAACGATGGGTATTTCCAAAGAAGCGGCCGTCGGCTTCGAGGAGATCCGGCTCGTTTTGAAAGTGGACGCGCCCGAGGCGACCGAAGAACAGATCGAAGCCCTCCGCGAGAAGACCGAGGAATACTGCGTCGTGATGCAAACCTTGAAAACCCCGCCGAAGGTCTCCGCCGAGTGGGTGCGCGGATAACAACCGCGTAACGGGCGCGTAGCGAACCAGAATATCCCCCGTTCTTTCGTACAGGCGAACTTTCGTTCGATGGGTCGTTTTCGGAGACGTTCGCCCGGCGTATATTCGGTGGCGCAACGAGCGGAAAATGATTGTGATCGAGATAGCTTTCACGGCTTGCCGTCGCGGCGGGCGGGTATAAAGTTGGTATGCATGGCCGCCGGGCGGCTGCCAATCGGCAAAGCCGGGCGGCTGTTTTCGGTGGAGACGGTTTGAAGATGAGGACGTTGGTTTGAAGACTTTTTTGAGGATCATGGCATTCGCGAAGGGGAACCGGTGGCTCCTCGTCGTCGGCCTCGTGTGCGCGGCGGGATATACCGGGGCGACGCTCGCCATCCCGGAGATCGTCGGCCGGGGCGTGGATCGGGTACGGGAGTTCGACGGGGGCTTCGGCCTCGACTCGACGCTCGTGTGGCTGACGGCGGCTCTCCTCGGGGTCGCCGCGCTCCGCTTCCTTTTCTCCGGCGTCCGGCGGTACACGACGAACAACCTCAGCCATGTCATCGAATACAACATGAGGCGGGCGTTCTTTCGGCGCGAACTCGACCTCTCGCACTCTTTCTACGACCGATCCTCGACCGGGGAACTCGTCTCGCGGGCGACGAACGACCTCCGCGTCATCCGGTTCTTCACCGGGTGGGGGATGTTCCAAATGTTCATAAGCGTCCTCACCCTCGTCGTGGTGTCGGTGATCCTCTTCGTAAAGAACCCGGCCCTCGCGGCGATCGTCCTCTCCCCCATGCCGATCCTCGCGTTCGCCGCGTGGCGGTTCGCGAGTAAAGTCCACCCGATTTTCAAGCGCATTCAAGGACGGCTCGCGGACGTGACGACGAGCGTTCAGGAAAACGTCTCCGGCATCCGGGTGGTGAAGAGTTTTTCGCGCGAGCCTTTCGAGCGGGATCGCTTCGGGGGCCGGGCCGAGGGCGTGATGAACGAGACGCTCGCCGCCCGCGGCCTCCGCGCTTTCTATATCCCCGGCATGACCTTCATCCCCGCCGTTTCCGTCGCGCTCCTCGTTTTCTTCGGAGGACGGGCCGTCATCGAAGGCTCTCTCAGCCTCGGGGATTTCGTGGCTTTCCAGCTTTATCTCATGCAGCTTGTGTGGCCGATGCAAGGGTTCGGGATCGTCGTGGATCAAGGCCAGAGAGCCCTCGCCGCCGGGGAACGCACCTTCGAAGTCCTCGACGAAGACCCGGAAGTGAAGAAGCCGGAGAACCCGATCCCCCTCCCGGACACCCCCTCCCTCGGCGTGGAGTTCGAGAACGTGTCCTTCGGGTACGGCGGCGACGAGGTTTTGCGCGGCGCGAGCCTTTCGGTCGAACCGGGCGAGACGGTCGCCGTCGTCGGCGCGACGGGGAGCGGGAAGTCGAGCCTCCTCTCGCTCGTGCCGCGTTTCTACGATCCGACGAGCGGCTCCGTGAAACTCGGGGGCGTGGACACCCGCGACCTCGACCCGGCGGAATTGCGCCGGAGCGTCGGGGTGGTTCCGCAGGAAACGTTCCTCTTCTCGGAGAAGGTTCGGGACAACATAGCCTTCGGAAAGCCCGACGCGACGGACGAGGAGATCGAGCGCGCCGCCAAAATCTCCGGCGTCCACGAGCAAATCATGGGCTTCCCCGAAGGCTATGACACGATGGTCGGGGAATGGGGCATCACGTTGTCCGGCGGGCAAAAACAGAGGATCGCCATCGCCCGCGCCCTCGTCAAAGACCCGAGAACACTCCTCCTCGACGACGCGACGAGCAGCGTGGACGCCGAGACGGAGAAGCAAATTCAGGCGGCTCTCAGCGAGACTTTGAGCGACGCGTCGAGCCGGACGACGTTCATCGTGGCGCACCGCCTCTCGACCATCCTCCTCGCCGACCGCATAGCCGTCCTCGACGAAGGCCGCATCGCGGAGTTCGGGACGCACGACGAGCTTTCGAAGCGGGGCGGCGTGTACGCGGAGATGTACGGCTCGGAGCGAAGGGAGTCGGCGTGAAGGGATATTTCATGAAGTTCCCGCTCCTCCGGCTCCTCTCGTTCACGGGGCCGTACAAACGGCGCTTGGCGGCCCTCGCGCTCGTGACGACGACGCTCACCGCGCTCATGGTCGGGGAGTCTTTCATTATCGGATACACCATTGACGAGGGGCTCACCGCCGGGAACATGAACGTCGTGTATCTCGCCGTCGGAATTTACGCCGTCGTGCATCTCACTGTGTGGGGGCTTTCATACGTCGAGACGTTCGGGACGGGGTGGGTCGGGCAAAGGGTCATCCTCGATTTGCGAAATCATCTCTTCGCCCATTTGCAATCTTTGTCTTTGCAATATTACTCGGAGCAAAAAGCGGGGTGGATCATCTCCCGCCTCACGAACGATATCGAGAATTTCAACAACCTTCTCAACGACGGCGTGCAAAATCTCGTGCGAAACGGCCTCATGCTCATAGGCGTGGTTCTCGCGATGCTCATAGTGGACTGGCGGCTCGCCCTCGCCACGATGGCGGTCATCCCCGTCATGGCCGTCGCCACCGCGATATACCGCCGCAAAAGCATGCGGGCCTTCCGGCGGGCGCGTCAGGCGATAGCGGAGATAGCCGCGTATTTGCAAGAAAACGTCTCCGGGATGCGAGTCGTTCAAGCCTTCACCCGCGAGAGCCACGCCATGCACGGCTTCGACGGGCGGAATATGGACTACCGGAAAGCGAATCAAAGAACGACGACATTGAGCGCGGTATATTTCCCCGGCGTCGAGTTCCTCGCGGCGATCGGCCTCGCCATCATCCTCCTTTACGGGGGGTATCTCGTCACACAAGGGCAAACGACGATCGGCTCGATGGTCATCTTCGTGAGCCTCATAAACATGGCCTTCCAGCCGATTCAGCAACTTTCGCAGCTTTACTCCGACCTCCAAAGCGTCATCGCCTCGCTGGAGAAAGTCTTCTCCGTAATAGACACCGAGTCGGACAGAGCCGACGACCCGGACGCGAAGAGCCTCGAACGTCTCTCCGGCGACATCGAGTTCGATGGTGTGGACTTCGGGTACGCGGGCGGCGACGGCATTTTGTCGGACGTGGGATTCCGCATCCGGCCCGGAGAAACGCTCGCCATCGTCGGCGAGACGGGAGCCGGGAAATCCACCATCGTAAAGCTCCTCTCGCGTTTCTACGACCCGACGGGGGGCGTGATCCGGGTGGACGGCGAAGACCTCCGAAACGTCCGCGGCTCTTCGCTCCGGCGGCACATGGGCGTTGTTTTGCAAGACACGTTCCTCTTCACAGGAACCATCGAGGAGAACATCCGGTACGGGAGGCCGGATGCAACGCGGGAGGACATCGAGGACGCGGCGCGGGCCGTCGGGGCGGACGAGTTCATAAAGCGCTTCCCGAACGGCTATGACACGGAGGTCGGTGAGAGGGGCGGCGGGCTTTCCGTTGGCGAGCGGCAACTCGTATCCTTCGCCCGCGCGCTCCTCGCCGAACCTTCGATACTCGTCCTCGACGAGGCGACGAGCAGCGTGGATCTCGCGACGGAGGCGCGCATCGAAAAAGCCCTCGAAGCGCTTCTCGAAGGGCGAACGTCCATCGTCATCGCTCACCGCCTCTCGACCATACGTCGCGCCGACCGCATCCTCGTCCTCTCGAACGGAAGCATCATCGAGCAAGGTTCGCACGACGAATTATTGTCTCGCCCGTCGGCGTACCGGAGATTGCATGAGGCGCAGTTCGCGGCTTAGGAGGCTTCAGGCCACAAGTTTCAGGCTTCAGGAAAGACCGTGATCGGCACACGCCGGGCATCGAATACCGCACCCGTCAAAAGGTCGGAACTCGAACTTGAGTCGCGTGTACGCGCGGCGGTTTGTCCACCGCCAGACCTGAAACCTGAAGCCTGAAACCTTCTTCACTCGTCCCGCCCATGCACCTCGGCGGGCGGACTCGTCGCCTCGACGGCGGTGAAGGCATCGAGGATTTTGTACGTGTGCGACGCGCCTTTCGGCACGAGCCACGAATCTCCCGCTTCGAGGAGGACTTTTTGTCCTTCGAGGTGGAGTTCGGCGCGGCCTTCGACGACGTATCCGACCGTCTCGTAGTCTCGGGCGACCTCGGGCTTCTTGTCGCCCGGTTCTTCTTTCTCCCACATACGCATCGAGACGGATTTGCCGTCGGCGAGGTATTTTTGGCCCATGTCGCCCTTCGGCGAAGTCGCGGAGTTTACCTTTTTTACAGTCTTGTCTTCGGCCATCAGCTTCTCCTCACAAGAGCTTTCGTGTTCACGAAGAGCTTTCCCGCGAATCCGTGAGAGTACACTTTACTTCATCGGCAACTCGAAGATGCCGCCGAGCTTCGTGTAATTTCCGGCGAGGCGCCCGAGCGGGTCGAGCGCTTCGAGGTTCACGCGCCCATCGTTATAAAGGTCGTCGCGGATGTGGAACCGGACGGCCCGTCCGAGCACGAGATGGTCGCTCCCGACCGTAAGGATCTGGTCGAGGGCGCACTCGGTGCTTATGAAAGCCTCCTCGACCCTCGGGGCTTTCACGACTTCGCACTCCGCCGGGGTGAGGTTCGCGGCGGCGAACTCGTCGGCGTCGGGGGCGTGGCCGAGCGAAGACTCATGCATGGAGTTCGCGAGCGGCATCGAGACGACGTTTATCGCGAACTCCGACGTGTCGCGAATGTTTTTGAGGGTGTCTTTTTGTGGGGCCGCGTCGTCGGTTCGCGGCCCGATGCTCACACAGAGCGTCGGCGGGTTCCTCGACGCCACCGTGTAAAAACTAAACGGCGCGAGATTGTGGATTCCATCCGAACTCACTGTGGAAACCCATGCGATCGGGCGCGGCACGACCGAGCCGATGAGGAATTTGTATGTATCGCGCACTCCGAGCTTTTCCGGGTCGAGGATCATGGCGTCTCCTTTGGGGTTGTTGGTTACTGGTTGTTGGTTATTGGAAAAAACCAGCAACCAGTAACCAACAACCAAAAACCGGAGCGAAGCGACAGAAAACGGCGCGACGGGGATCCGCCGCGCCGTGGATTCGAACGAACCGTTTGTCCGGCCTTTCTCAGTCGTTGAGGAAGCGTTTTCCGAGTTCCTCGACGTCCGCCGGGTCGATGTTCGGGGCGAACATCTCGGGGACTTCAGTGAGGTCGGGGACGGGGCCGCCCTCGGGGATGTCGTTGACGACCTCGCGGGCTTCGCCGGTGTCCACTTGCTGGCCGTTCCAGATCTCCCCGAGCTGATTGTAGTCGTTCGGGCTGAACTTGTAGAGGAAGCGGTGGTATCCCTTGTCCATGAACTTCTTGGCGTGCGGGAAGTTCTTGCTCTGTATGTCCGGCACCGGGAGGATCTTCGTCACGTCCACGCCCGAGAGATCGGAGAGAGCCTTCGCATACGCTTCCTGGTGGACGCCGCCGCGGACGATGAGGTACCCGATCATCTCTCGCGCCGTCTCGTTGTCGGTCATTTCGTACGTCCGGATTTTGCCCATCCGCGCTCCACTTTCGAGGAAGAAGTTGTGGAGAAGGTCGAGCTTGAGGTTCCCGGTCGAGAACACGTAGTCGCCGCTCCACGGGGCGCCGCCCGCGCTCGCGTTCATCGTGCCGAGGCCGGTGTTCAGGAAATGGTCGGGGTACGCGCCGCCGAGACCCATCCCGAGCGGGTTCGAGCCAGAGCCGTCGGACTGCTCGACGGTTTTGTCGAGGAGGAGGTTCACGGTGTTCGCGACGAGTTCGATGTGGCCCATCTCCTCGGCGGCGATGTTCGCCACGAGGTCGTAAT
>JACCWD010000195.1 GCA_013697825.1 Rubrobacter sp. | reverse complement strand
CGTTGGGGGGAAGTGCTCTCGTGGTCGTCATGGCGTCGCCGCCATCAGGCCGTAGCCAGGCGCAGCCACTACAAGCGGAGGGGCGTGCTGCTGGCATGATTTACAACTGTAGTACTAATAAACGACAAGCAGCCCGCACGCGACATGGGCGCGAATGGCCCGATCGCGTGCGAGGACGGGCAGGCCGGGCCGTTCCCGTGCGAGAATGTGGATCTCCTCGGGTACGTGCCGCTCTCGGAGTTCGGCTCCGAGTCGGGCAACTATATATGGGGATGGACGGATCCGGACACCGGCGGCGAGTACGCTCTCATGGGCCTCGACGACGGCACCGGCTTCGTGGACATCTCCGAGCCGACGAACCCCGTATACCTCGGCAAGCTCCCGACCCACACCGACCCCTCCCTGTGGCGAGACATAAAGGTCTACAACAACCACGCCTTCGTCGTCTCCGAGGCAAGGGGACACGGGATGCAGGTTTTCGACCTCACGAGGCTTCGCGGCGTGAGCGAGGCGCAAACGTGGACGGCGGACGCGCACTACGACGAGTTCGGAAACGCGCACAACATCGCCATAAACGAGGACACGGGCTTCGCGTACTCCATCGGCTCGGACACGTGCGACGGCGGGCCGCACATGGTCAATATCAAAGCCCCGACCGACCCGACGTTCGCCGGTTGCCAGGCCGAGGACGGGTATACGCATGATACGCAAGTCGTGGTTTACAACGGGCCGGACGAGCGGTTCCAGGGGCGGGAGATCGCCTTCAACTCCAATGAGGACACGCTCACGATCGTGGACGTGACGAGGAAGTCCCAGCCGGAGGTGCTCTCGCGCACGCCGTACATCGGGTTTGGATACACCCATCAGGGCTGGCTCACCGAGGATCAAAGCCACTTCCTCCTCGGCGACGAGCTCGACGAGTTCGTCTACGGCCACAACACCAAGACGTACATCTTCGATGTCTCGAACCTCACCGACCCGTTGCGGACGCTCGAAGCCAAGAGCCACACCGCCGAGACGGAGGCCATAGACCACAACCTCTATTTCACGGGCGACTACGTCCATCAGGCGAACTACCGCGCCGGATACCGTCTCCTCGACGGGAGCGGCGTCGCGGACGGGCAGCTCGAGGAGATCGGCTTCTTCGACATATACCCCGAGGACGACGAGGCCGCGTTCAACGGAGCGTGGAGCAACTACCCGTACTTCGACGGCGGAATCGTCGCGGTCAGCGGCATCGAACAGGGACTCTTCGTCCTCGACAACCGCCTCGGAGCGGACGAGGAAGAAATCGTCGAGAGGCCCGGAAAGCCGAAAGGCCCCGGAAGACCCGACAGGCCGTAGACAAAGCGCAAAGACGTGAAGCCGAAGGGCCGGGGCGAAAGCTCCGGCCCTCTTCCGTGTCCGCTCCCCGAAAAAAAGATTGAGGCGGGGCGAATGGAAGTCGAACCTCCTTCGCCCCGCTCGTTTCGGTTCGCTATGTCACGACGAAATCACGACGAAATCAAAGCTCCTCGATCTCGACGCTCTTCATCTCGTCGCCGGGGTTCGGGTCTCGTTGCGGGTCGCGCTCCCGAATGGCGAGCACCACATCCATGCCTTCGATGACCTCGCCGAAGATGGCGTGTCTGTTGTCGAGCCACGGCGTCGCGACGTGGGTGATGAAGAACTGCGAGCCCCCGGTGTTCGGTCCGGCGTTCGCCATCGAGAGGATGCCGGGCTTGTCGTGGGCGAGGCTCGGGTGGAACTCGTCGGAGATTTTGTATCCGGGGCCGCCCGCCCCCGTCCCCGTCGGGTCGCCCGCCTGAACCATGAAGTCCGGTATCACCCGATGGAACGTCGTCCCATCGTAATATCCCTCCCTCGCGAGGAACACGAAGTTGTTCACCGTTTCCGGCGACTCCTCGGCGAAGAGGCGCACCTTTATGTCGCCCCTCTCGGTGCGGAGGTTAGCGTGGTACGTCTTCCCTTCTTCGAGCTTCATTTCGGGCGGGGCATTATATGCGTTGGCTGGCATATATCTCCTTCGTTTTTTGCACGAAAAGTTATGCTATCGCATACCGGGCGAGGTCGCTTCGCCTTCGGCTCCGCTCCTCGGGAGCCGGGAAGGTCGGAGGATGGGGAACTCCCGCCGTCGAAGCCCCCTTGAATTCGGCGAGGGTTCTTCGAGTGGGAAAGCGGAAGTATCCGCGCAAAGCGAGGCGGGAACTTCCCGACTTCCGACTCTCGGCGGTTTTCGGCTCCGCCGAAACCGCTATCGGATCATGTACGCTTTCCGAACCGTCTCATGCACCCGGCACGTCCCCTTCCATCCCGCCGGGAAGAAGGCGGTCGTGTCCGCCTCGACTTCGATGATGTCGCCCGACTCGTGCGTGTACGTGCATCGCCCCTCGAGGAAGTGGCAAAACTCGTCGCGCTCGACGTGGCATCGCCACTCGCCCGGCGTGCATATCCATATTCCGGCCTCCGAGCCGTCTTCGCCTTTGTGGATGAGGAAGCCCGACGTGTGGCTTCCGCCCCCGATCTTCTCCGGCACGGCTCCCCATTCCACGATGCCCTCCGACGCGGTGGACGATTTCGCCGTGTGCGGCGCGGATGCTTCGAGGAAACGCCCGCTCACGGACTCACCCGGCTCGCCAAGCCGTCGAGGAGTTTCGCCGCCTTCGTCGGGCCGTGGTGGGATCTCATATGGCGCGAGGTTTCGGCGAGCTTCGCCTTCATCGCCTCGTCGGTGAGGCATCGGTGGACGAGGTCGGAGAGTTCCTCGTTCGTCCATTCGTATCGGTCGAGTTTGAAGCCGTGGCCCGTCTCGTGGACGCGGGTGGCGTTGTCGTGGCCGTCCCACACGTACGGCATGATGGTCGCGGGCTTCCCGAAATAGAGGCACTCGGTGAACGTATTGTTTCCGCCGTGGTGGATCACCGCGTCCACCTCCGGCATCACCGTCGGCTGCGGATACCACCCGGCGATTCTCACGTTCGGCGGCGGAGGATCATATTCCCCTTCTTAATCCCCGACGTTCACGAGCGCGCGCACCGGCATCTTCTCGACGGCGGCGATGACGCGCTTCAAAAGCTCCGTGTCGCCCGCCCCGAGCGAGCCATAGCTTATGTACAAAAGCGGCTCTCCTTCGTTCGCCTCGAAGGGTGGAACCTCGTATTCCTCGTCGCGCCGGACGCACCCTTCGAGGTATTGGAAACTCTCCGGGTCGAGCGGCGTGGAGCGGGTGAACTTCACCGACTCGGGATAAAGGAGGAGGTTCATGTGCGGGGACGTTTCGAAGAACTCGCCGAGCGGATACGGTTTCTCGCCGCATGAGGCGAGGAAGTTGTTGAAATCCTCGTGTATCGGCTTTATCTCCGCCTCGAAGCGCCGCCGGAAAGCCTCGTGGCATTTCGCGTCATGCTCGCCGCAGCCGGAGAGGTGGGGCGGTATTTCGGGGTCGCCGATCTCGTTCTCCGAGCACGAGATGATCCTCACCCACGCCTTCCCGTTCTCCTCGGCGTACCGTTTTATAGCGGGGAAAAGCACGACGTTGTCCACGCATACGATGTCGGGTCGGAGGTCGTCGAGGATTCCCGGAAGGTCTTTCTCGGCCCACTTCGCGCTGTCCACGATGGCTTCCCAGCAATCCTTCACGTAGTTTCCGATTTGCTCGCGGGGACTCTTTCGGAAGTTCGGGATGTGGCCGTTTATGAAGTCCTCCCAAAACCTCGCCATCTCCTCGGCGGGCATCGGCTCCGATAAATTCACCGGATGAGCCTCGAAGCCGTATCCCTCGTAAACCTCGACGAAGCCGGGGTCGGAGAGGAAAATCGCCTCATGGCCGAGCTCCTCGACCGCCTGTGCGATCCCCACCGAATTCAAAGCCGGCCCGAACGCCGCCTCCGGGAAAACGCGATCCGTGCCATCCCTTCCTCCTTTTCTCACCGCGTCCATGATATGCGATGCGCGGCACTTCGCGCCACGGAGGAGTGGAGGAGTCGGAAAAACGACTCCTCCATGAAAAGTGAAAAAGCTGACTGCTGACAGCGTGGTTCGCCGAAGGCGAAGCCGCTTTACAAAGAATAATCCCCGCTATGCGCCTCTTCGAGATACCGTGCGAGAAGATTTATGCACGCCCGAACGTCCTCGGAGTTCACCATCTCGTTGACGGTGTGAACGTACCGGCACGGGATGGAGAGCGTGATCGCCGGGATGCCGCCGTGGAGCCTTTGTACGCCGCCCGCATCCGTGCCGCCTCGCGGGAGAACCTCCATTTGATGCGGAATGTCTTCCCTTTCCGCGATCTCCCGGAAATGCTCGACGAGCTTCGGGTGGCATATGAGGCTTCCGTCCATTATTTTTATCGCCGCACCGCCCCCGAGCTTCGAGATCTCGTTCTCGTTCCCGCCGCCCGGAACGTCCATCGCGAGCGTGATGTCGAGCGCGACGACGACATCCGGTTCGAGTCCCGAGCCGCTCGCCGAGGCTCCGCGGAGTCCGACTTCTTCCTGCGAAGTCGCCACCGCGTGGATCGTCGCTTCGTTCGATTTCATCTCCCGGAGGGCTTCGTACATGACGAAAACCCCGATCCGGTCGTCCATCGCCTTCCCGAGATAGTTTTCGCCGACTTTTTCGAGCGTCCGATCCATCGTCACGAAATCCCCGACGCGGACTTTCTCCTTCACTTCCTCGGCGGGAAGGCCGAGATCCACGAAGAACTCCTCGGCCTTCGGCATCTTCTTCGCATCGTCGCCCGCGATGTGCGGAGGCTTCCGTGCGGGTTGCAAAGCCCCTCGAAGCGACTCGCCGTTCGAAGTCGTCACGATGACCCTTTGGCTCACCATGTTTGCCGGATCGTGGCCGCCGAGGGTTTGGAGACGCAAAAAGCCTTTGTCGTCGATGTATTTGACGATAAAGCCGATCTCATCCATGTGCGCCGCGACCATCACCGAGAAATCGCCGCCGTTCTTCGTCCCGATAACGCTCCCGAGGGAGTCGGTGCGTACTTCGTCGGTCAAAGAGCCGAGGTGCTCGCGGGCGATCTCCCGTTGTTTTCCCTCGCGTCCCGGAACTCCGGGAGTCTCGATGAGCCGTTTCAAAAGCTGTTCATTCAAAGTCAAAGCGAGTCCCTTCCCGAAATCGTACTTGCCGAAAAGACATGATACGGAATACGAACGCCGTCGTCCGAAGGGCCGAAGGACAAAAAGCTAAAAGGACACTGAGCCGAAGGCGAGGTGCCTCACGCCTCGCGTTCTTCGAGGCGGCGGTCGAGAACCATCTTCACGTGGAGGAAGAGCGAGAGTCCGAAATAATACGCGAGGTATGCGATGGAGCACGCGAGGATGAGGGCGCTCGGCTCGGGGAACTGGAAGAGGATGACGGCGTAGCTCACGAGCCAAAGCGTCGTCAAAGTGAGCGAGAGCTTTCGGAAGATGGCGGTCCGGGTCGGATATATGTACCGGATCGGGACGAACACGAGGAGCGAGCATACGAGGACGAGCGCCGTCAAAGCCCCCGGAGAGATCTCGAAGACGATGGCGTAGAAAGCGAGGACGTTGAAATAACTCGGGAAGCCGAGGAAGAAGTGATCGTCGGTCTTCGCGTCAACGTGGCAAAACTGATAGCTCGACGCGAGGAGCGGCACGGCGGCGATGATGAGGCCGATGTCCCCGGCGGGCAAATACCCGGTGCTCCACAAAAGGATGATCGGCGCGAAGACGTACGTTATATAGTCGACGATGTTGTCGAGCATCGCCCCGTCGAAATACGGAAGGGCTTCTTTGACCCGAAACTTCCGCGCCAAAAGCCCGTCGGTCGAGTCGATGACGAGGGTTGCGAGGATGAGCCACAATGCTTTTTGAGCCTCGCCTTGAAAGGCGGCGGCGAGGATGAGAAGCGCGAGCACGACGCCGCTCGCCGTGTAAAGATGCACGGCGACAGCTTTCAGGCGGAACCAAGACGGCGTTTCTTCCTCCGCCCGCTCCCTTGGCTCGTCTCCTTCTTCCCATTGCATACGAAGTTAATAATAGCAGCGACGCAGGAAATTCACCGAAAACCATGCCGTCCGTCTAATAGAATTCCACGCTGCCACTTCGACCGAGAGGAGCCGAGGAGATCGAAACCAAATTCAACCCCCCCGACAAGGATTTCGCCCGGAAGGCGCGAGACGGCTTCGAGGGGCAAACTTTCATGAAAACCATCGGGGCGGAACTCGCGGACATCGGGCCGGGATTTTGCGAGATACACCTCCCTTTCCGCGAGGACCTTTGCCAGCACGACGGCTTCCTCCACGCCGGGGCCACGACCACCATCGCCGACAACGCCGCCGGATTCGCCGCATACACCCTCATGCCGGAAAACTCCTCCGTCCTCTCCGTGGAATTCAAAATAAATTTGCTTCGCCCCGCCATCGGGGAGAGGCTCATCGCGAGGGCGAAAGTCCAAAAACCCGGACGAAACATCTCCGTCGTGAGCGCGGAGGTCTTCGCGGTGAAGGACGGTGAAGAAAAGACCGTCGCCATAATGCTCGCGACGATGGCGTGTTTGCCCGGAGAGTCCGATACCGAAGAAGAGCCGGGCGGCTAGGGTCTGTTTGCAAATCATAGCCACAACTTGATCGCCGCGAGTGTCAGCATCGCCCGGTAGTTCTCCGCCCGCTTCTCATACCTCGTAGCCACCCGCCTGAATTGCTTGAGGCGGTTGATGAGCCTCTCCACGAGGTTGCGGGTGCGGTATATCT
>JACCWD010000193.1 GCA_013697825.1 Rubrobacter sp. | reverse complement strand
TCCGGCGGGGGCTTTATCCTTTGACGCGGGCCATCGAATAAGCATCCACGTACTCGCCGTCCCGGAAGGCGAGGCGGCGGTGCGTACCTTCGACCTCGAAGCCGAACTTCTTATAAAGGGCGATTCCAGCCGCATTGCCACATAAATCCGAAGCTCGACGCGGGTTGAATTCAGCCAATTGTCCGCGAGGTCGAGGGCGGCCTCCATCAGCTTCGAGCCGATGCCTTTTCCTTGCCGATCGTCGCGGACGGCCCATGCCGATGCCCCCGACATGGCGCATTCGCCACCCGGCGGGGGAGGTTTCCAAAGCGAAGCTCCCGACCACCTCGCCGTCCGCGCAGGCGACGAGGCTGAAAAGGCCGTCGGGGGGATCGGCGAGCCTCTTTCGCCAAGCCTCCCTCGACGGAAGCGGAAGTTGCATCGTTCCGGCCACCGCCTTTGGGCCGGAGAAGACCCGGTGAAGCGCTTCGTAACCCTTCGGTTCGACGTGTCGGACGGTTATTTCTTTGATGCCATTCTATAAGCGGCGTCGGCTTTTGCTTTTGGCTGATAGCTGAAGGCTGACTGCTGACAGCGCGGCGAAGCCGCCAGGCGAAACGCGAAACCCCCGCCGCGAAGGACGGGGGTGGAAGTCTATTGCGCGGGTTTGCTTCGCTACGACCTGCTCGACTCGCTTGCGTGCTTGGCTTCCTGGAGTTCCTTCTCGATGTCGGAGATGCCGGTTTGGGCGCGGACGTATATCTCGTCGTAGGAGACTTGCTTGCCTTCCGCCATCTCGCGCTCGGCGTCCTTGCCGCCGAAGAGGGTTCCCACGTAGCAGCCGAGGAAACCGAGCGGGACGGAGAATATAGCGGGTGGCTGCTCGAGCGGGTATATTGCCGCGTCACCGAGGACGTTCGGGCCGAGGATCGTCAGTCCGACGGCGGATATGAGTCCGGCGAGCATGCCGGTGATCGCCCCGACCGTGTTGAACTTCTTCCAGAAGAGCGTGAGGAGGATGACGGGGACGTTCGCGCTGGCGGCGATGCCGAAGGCGAGCGCGACGAGGAACGCCACGTTGACGTCCTGGAAGGCGAGCGCGAGGATGATCGAGCCTATGGCGACCGCTCCGGAGGCGATCCTCGCCGCCCGGAACTGCTCTTGCTCGGACGCCTCACCGTTCCTTATGACGTTGTTGTAGAAGTCGTGGGCGAACGCGCCGGAGGCGCTTATGACGAGGCCCGCCACCACGGCCACGATGGTCGCGAACGCGACCGCGGCGATGAAGCCGAGGAACGCCGGGCCGCCGATGACGTTGGCGAGCTGCGGGGCGGCCACGTTGCCCGCCGGATCTTGCGAGGAGATCGTGTCGCGCCCGACGAGGAGCGTCGCGCCGTAGCCGACTATCGGGGTGAGGAGGTAAAAGCCGCCGATGATCCAAGTCGCCCACACGATGGAGCTTCGCGCCGCCTTCGCGTCGGGGACGGTGAGGAAGCGGATGAGGATGTGCGGAAGGCCCGCCGTCCCGAGGACGAGCGCGAGGAACAGCGAGATGGTGTCAATGCCCTCGGCGAAGCTCGGCGGCGGCGGAACCATCGCCTCCTGCCCGACGGACGACTGGACCTCGCTGAAGACCGCCACCGGATTGAAGCTGAACTGCGCGAGCACCCCGATCGTAAGCGCGATGGTCGCCGTGATGAGGAGGACGGCCTTGACTATCTGGATCCAGGTAGTCGCCACCATCCCTCCCACGACGACATAAAACGTCATCAAAACACCGACGAGTATGATCGCCATCGTCGGCGGTATGAACGGGAGCAAAAGCCCGATGAGCGCGCCCGCCCCGACCAATTGCGCGATCATGTAAAACGTGCTTATCGTGATGGTGTTGAGCGCGGAGGTCGCCCTCACGCCCTTCGCGTTGAACCGCGTCGTGAGCATGTCCGCGAGCGTGTACTTCCCGAGGTTCCTAAGCGGCTCCGCGACGAGGAGAAGCACCACGAGGTAAGCCACCAGGAATCCTATGGACAGATAGAACCCCGAGAACCCCGAGAGCGCGATGGCCCCCGCGATGCCGAGGAACGAGGCCGCCGAGAGGTAGTCCCCCGAGATGGCGAGGCCGTTCTGCCAGCCCTTGATCTGGCCCCCCGCCACGTAATGGGAACTCGCCCCCGTATTCCTCTTCGCCGCCCAGTAAGTTATTGCGAGCGTCAGCGCGATGACCCCGGCGAAGAATGCTAGAGCGATAATGTCTTCGGTTGCCATTCTTCAGCCCTCCTTCTCGGCTTCCGCCGCCTGGCTCCTCGCCCGGTCAACGAGGACATCCCACTTGTTTGCCCGGCTCACGTAAAGGTGCAAAAGCGTCCACGTCATAATGAATTGGGCGAAAGCGTAAACATAAGCCCACGAAATGGGCCCGATCGCCGACGCATTCAAAACGGTCGTGAATCCGGTTAAAACCGGAAGCCCGAAATAAAAGGCCATAAAGAAAATAGTCGCAGGAATGATGAACGCCTTCTTACTTTTCACCAATTCCTGAAACGCCGATGTCCTCTCCAGGCGAACCCACTCGTCTTCCCTATTCAAGATCGCTCCTTCCCGCTTCGGAAGCCCAATGCACCGAGCCTCGTCCTATCCACGACAATTGCGCCACTATATTGCAACGACCATGCACGGTCAATAATACGGAAAAGCCGAACCGATAGCATTCTTCGATGATAAGCGTCGAAGCCGCCTATCCCCCGGAAAACATGAAAAACCCCGGAATGAAAGCCGGGGTTTCGATAACGAATGCTCTTTTCGGTGCGCCTACGACTTCTCTATCTTTATCGCGCACGCCTTGAATTCGGCGGTGCCGCTGCGAGGGTCGACGGCGTTTATGGTGAGCTTGTTTATGGCCGCCGTCTCCGGGAAGTGGAACGTCGTGAACGCGAGGCCGGGACTCGACTTGTCGGTGATCCTCACTTTGATGCTCGGGACTTCGCCGCGACGGGAACTGACTTTGACCATCTCACCGTCTTCGACGCCGAGTTTGTTCGCGTCCTCTTCGCAGATTTCGAGGAGTTCCTCGTCGTCTTTGACCTTTTTGTAATCCTGGGTCAT
>JACCWD010000169.1 GCA_013697825.1 Rubrobacter sp. | reverse complement strand
GACGATCGCGGACGCTTCGGCGACCGGGCGCCTCGCCTTCTTCGAGAAGATGAAGTTTATGCTGCTCCGGAGCATGCTGATGGACTGGAGGAACGAGAGCGGGATGATGAGGAAAGCCTGATACTTCGTGACGAGCCGCGCTATCCCGCGCTTGTCGAAGGCTTGCTCCTCCTCGAAGGCGAGGAGCGGAATCTCGATGTCCGGGTCGATGTCGGTCTGGTTCGGGTGGCCGTGGTGCTCGTTGTGCTTGCCGATCCACCACTCCCGGCTCATCCCGAGCATGAGGTTCCCGAGGAGGAGCGTGAGCCAATCATTGAGCGCCGCCGAACGGAGGTGGAGCTGGCGATGCCCCGAATCGTGGGCGAGCAAACTGATCTGTCCAAACACGAACGCCATGTAAACCGCGTTCAACATATGAAGCCACGGATTGTCGAGGACGAAAAGAAGGGCCACCCCCACCGCGAGAAAGCCGAAAGTCATGGCGAATTTGCCCACATAGTATGGGATTTGACGCTCCATGAGCCCCTCGTTCTTGATGACCTTCTTCAGGTCGGCGTAAAGCCTCTTCGCCGACTCCGGCTCCCCGGTCGCGCCGGCTTGGGGCGAACTATCTATGCTCAATGGACGTGATCCTTTCCGACCGATTTCCGGGGTGGAGCCGCGGCAACCATGTTATCCGGCTTCCGACTCACTATCCCCCTCCGGTTCGATTTGTCTTTTATCTCGGGATTCGTATGGAACTTCCGGGAAAGATTACCATTTCAGGCGGCTCTGTTTTGGATTCGGCGAACCGAGTCGCCCAGTAAACCGCATGATACGACTATATACCCCCGCCTTCGGAATCAAAGCGAATGGAGGCAATATGTATAGAACTGTGTACTCGCCGCGATCCCGCTCCCTCCCTTGCCGCGAGAACCTGCACATTACTATGTACGACGCTTGCATATGATCACGATCAAACCGGTCGCAACTTCCCGGGATCATCGTGATGGAGCCGACGGATTTCCGAACTCCTTTCCCATCCCCACTCTTTTTCATTCGGATTGTCGGCTCCACCCTCACACCCCGGCGTTTCACCGAGAAAAGGGCTGGCTGAGCGTCCACGGGGCTTGTTCGGCGCTTGTTTTCCGTCCGGGCTTGCGGTCGCTCGTCAGCGTCTTCCGGCTTCCCGTCCACCATCCAAGCCGAGCATCCGGTCGAGTGAGAGTTTTCCGGGGCCGACGAAGAGGACGACTATAAAGCCCGCTATGAGCGCGAGGTCGAGTTCCGCGCCCGCGCCCTCGGCGGCGATGAGGCCGAGATCCACCTTCACGAGCAACGTCGCCACGATGAGGTTTATCGTGAGGACGAGGGCGGAGATCCGGGACAAAAACCCGAGGATCAAAAAGATCCCGCCGACAAGCTCCACGAACGTAACGACGAACCCCATCAAAACCGGAAGCGGCACCCCGAGCGCCGCGAGCGTGCCTTCCCCGAAAGCCCCCGGCCCGCCCACGAGTTTCTGCCACCCGTGCGCGAACATAATTATTCCGGCGATCACCCGCGCCACGAGCGGCGCGAAGTCGGCGAACCGACCCATCGAAGACAACGAAAGAGCATTCACAATGATTCCCCCGGAAAGTCGAAGACATGTCTTTCCATGTGTACGAAACGGCGAGCCGTGAGGATTACGCCGCCGCGAAGTCCGGGCCATGAAATTGATATATTGTTGAAACAATGCGGATGCCTCCTTACGACCAGATGATGAATCCATTGCTGAAAGCTCTCAGGAGTTTGGGTGGGAGCGCCTCGATAGCCGAGCTTCTCGAGCAAGTGATCGAAGACGAGGGGTTTCCGCCGGAGTTAGTGGAAGTGCCGCATTCAGACAAGAGTAGCGATACCGAATTAGCTTATCGGCTCGCTTGGGCGCGAACCTATCTGAAAAAATACGGCCTCGTCACCAATTCCGAGCGTGGAGTCTGGGCCTTGACCCCCGAAGGTGCCGGGCATGGAAAAGTCGATCCGCAAGAAGTGGCTCGCTTCGTTCGCCGGCAGAGCAACCGGGAGAGGGAAAACAAGCCGATAAGTATCGAGGCGACGGCAACCGATCCCGTGGAAGCTCCCGAAGAGGCTGATCTTTGGCGCGAGTCTCTGATGGAAGCACTTCTGGAAATGGCTCCCGATGCTTTCGAGCGTCTGTGCCAGCGCGTACTCAGGGAATCCGGCTTCACACAAGTCGAGGTGACGGGGAGATCCGGGGACGGAGGCATAGACGGAAACGGCCTCGTTCGTCTGGCCGGACTACTCAGCTTCCCGGTCGTCTTTCAATGCAAGCGTTACCGGATCACCATTTCGTCCAACATCATACGCGACTTTCGGGGAGCCATGATAGGCCGGGCGGACAAGGGACTCATCATCACGACGGGGAGTTTCACACGCGATGCGCTCCTCGAAGCAACGCGAGACGGAGCGCCGCCGATCGATTTGATCGACGGCGAACAATTGATGGACAGGCTCAAGCTCCTCGGGCTGGGCATCATGACCAGACAGATCGAAGCCGTGGAAGTAGACACGGCATGGTTCAAGTCAATTTAAGCGGAGAAGGGAAACCCCATGGAAACCTTGCCGTTCGAGAATGCCGTCGAGGAAACGAAGGACGAAGTCGTCGGCTGGCGCAGATTTTTACACGAGAACCCGGAGGTTTCGTTCCATGAGAAGGAGACCGCGAGGTTCGTTTATGAGAAGCTCGAATCGTTCGGCGGACTCGAACTCTCCCGTCCGACACGGACGAGCGTGATGGCGAGGCTCCTCGGCGGGAAGCCGGGGAATACCGTCGCGCTCCGGGCGGATATTGACGCGCTCCCCATCACCGAGGAGAACAGCTTCGAGTTCGCCTCGAAGCGGCCCGGCGCGATGCACGCGTGCGGCCACGACGGACACACCGCCATGCTCCTCGGGGTGGCGAAGATCCTTTCCAGCATGAAGGAGGACATCTCCGGCGAGGTCCGGTTCATTTTCCAGCACGCCGAGGAACTCATGCCCGGCGGCGCCGAGGAGATGGTCGAAAACGGTGTCATGGACGGCGTGGACGCCGTCATCGGCATCCACCTTTGGGCGAGCCTCCCGACCGGAACCATCGGCCTCGCGTACGGCCCGATGATGGGTTCGCCAGACGTTTTCAGGATCACCATAAAAGGAAGCGGCGGCCACGCGGCGATGGCGTACAAAACCGTGGACTCCATCGCCGTCGGCTCGCAAGTCGTGACGAACTTGCAACACGTCGTCTCGCGCAACATAAGCCCGATGGAGAACGCCGTCCTTTCGGTGACGCGCTTCGAGGGCGGCACCACCCACAACGTCATCCCCGGCTCCGTCGAGATGGAAGGAACCGTGCGAACCCTCGACCCGGAAGTCCGAAAGCAAATGCCCGAACTCATGGAGCGCGTGATAAAAGGCGTCACCGAGGCCCACGGCGCATCCCACGACCTCGAATATAACTTCGGATACCGCCCCGTCATAAACGACGATGGAGTTACGCGCGTCGTCGAAGAGACGGCGAAAGACACCTTCGGGGACGATGCCATCGAGCTTCAGCGACCGACGATGGGCGGCGAGGATTTCTCCGCCTACCAGCAAAAAACGCCGGGAACCTTCATATGGGTGGGGGCGGGAAACGAGGAGAAAGGCATCGTCCATCCGCACCACCATCCCCGCTTCACTTTCGACGAGGACGCGATCCCGATCGGCATGAGGATGCACCTCGAAGCGGCGGTGAGGTTGTTGTGAGGTCGCTCCCTTCGGTCGCTCCGGTTCTTGGTTTTTAGTTTTTGGTTTTTGGCTAAAAACGAAGAACCAATAACTAGGAACGGCGAGCGAAGCGAGCCTCACCGCCGTCAGTCAGAGCCGCCGAGGCTTTCGGAGAAATCGCCCGCGATGCGTTTTATGTGCGGGATGAGCTCTTCAAGGCGGCCTTCGTCGAGGCGGCCCGCCGGGCCGGAGACGCTGATCCCGGCGAGTATGTTCCCGTCGGGGCCGAAGACGGGAGCGGCGAGGCACCGCACACCTTCCTCCATCTCCTCGGAGTCTATGCCGTATCCTTGTTCGCGGATCGCCGCGAGCTTTTCTTTGAGCCGCCCGAGGTCGGTGATGGTGTGCGAGGTGTACCTCGGAAGCCCGCTCCGCCGTATAACGGAGTCCACGACCGTCTCGGGCTGGTAGGCGAGAAGCACTTTGCCTGTACCGCTCGAGTGCGGCGTTACGCGGTTGCCCGGCTCGGTGAACATCCGAACCATGCGATCCGCCGGAACCTGATCGAGGTACACCACCGACTCCCGATCGAGAACCGCCAAATTCGACGACTCCCGACTCACCTTCATAAGCTCCTCGAGGAAGGGCCGCGCCAAAGGCCCGAGCTGCTCGCCCGCCGACGACGCGAGATACAAAGTCTTCGGGCCGAGCGCGTACTTCCTCGATCTCGGGTTCCGAAGCACATAGCCCCGATACGTCAAAGTGGACAAAAGACGATGCGCCGTCCCGTTCGCAAGCCCGACCGAAGGCCCGATCTCCGTGACCCCGAGCTCGCCCGGCGAATTCCCCAACAACTCCAGAATATCCAAAGCCCTCTCGAGCGACTGAACCCCCGAACCATTCGGATTGGAGGACTTCCTCGAAGCCGTGTCCGCCACGCCACACACTCACTTTCCAGAAACAGACTTCCGCATTTCGGAACTATGGCGCAAAGTATAACCCACGAAATACCGGGAGGCGGGCGTCGAAAGAAGGAAGCAAATAGCGAATAGTTTTCTATTCGCTACTCGCTACTCGCTCGAAAACAATATCTTTCGCGCCCTCCCACAGCGTCATCTCGCCGAGGGGGCGGAGGTTTTCGCGTCCCTCGGTGATCGTGAGGAAATGGTTTCCGGCGAGGGTTCCGAGCTTGCTTTTGAAGTGGGTGCCGTAGTACGGAAAGAGGATCTCCGTCTCCGAGAAACCGCCGGGGTAAAAAAGGATCTCCCCGGCTTGAGGATAGCTCGTCGCGTCCTCGAAGCCCACGCCGAGGTCGTAGTCTCCGAGTGGGATCCAGCACGACTCCCCGCTCCACCGAACGTGGATGATCTTCTGCTCGTAAGGGAGCAATTTCTCAAATGCTTCACACGTCTTCGGAGATTTTTCTTTCTCCCATCGGGCGAGGAACTCGAACGGCCCCGCCGTTATTTTCATGTCGCTCATGTCTTCGATTCCTTTCCGTGTTGTTTTTCGCATACATCCCCACCGGGGGACGGACCGTCTCTACGGGGGTCGTGCATGCGGGTTCGGCGTCATCGCTCCGACCTTATGAAACGACCCGTCGGCTCCGACGCCACCTTCCCGTCCCGGAACACCGTCGTCCCACGAACCATCGTACGAGCGACTTTGCCGCGGAACTCCCGTCCGATGTATGGACTCACCTTATGTCGGTAAAGGAGGTCTTCCTCTTTCAGCGTAAAGCTCACGTCGAGATCCACCATCGCAAAATCCGCGTCCGACCCGACCTCGATGCGCCCTTTCCCCGAAAGCCGGAAACGCTCCGCGACGTTCCCCGAAACGAGCGCGGCGACCCGTTCGAGCGGCAGTCCGCGTTCGTGGAAACCCTCGTCGAGCATCACGTTCACGAGCGACTGGCACCCCGAAATCCCACCCCACGCCCGAAAGAAGTCGTCGCCCACCTTCATCTCCGGCGGACACGGCGAATGATCCGAGGTGACGAAGGAAACATCCCCGGCGAAAGTCTTTTCCCACAACCCTTCGACATCTCCCCTCGGACGAAGCGGCGGGGCGCACTTAGCCACCGCGCCGAGACGCTCGACATCCTCCTCGGTCATCACGAGGTAATGGGCGCACGTCTCGCACGACACATCCACGCCGCGGGCGCGGGCCTCGGCGACGAGAGCGACGCCCCGTCCGGCGCTCACGTGGACGATGTGGAGCGAGCATCCCGTCTCCTCCGCGAAGAGGATGGCCCGGTTTATGGCTTCGAGCTCCGCGACGAGGGGGCGCGAGGCAAGATAGTCGCGGGCCGATGTCCGGAGCGTCCCCACGGCTCGCTCGGCGAGGGCGTCGGTCATCTCCCGATTCTCCGCGTGGACGAGGATGGGGAGGCCGAGCCTCGCCGCCTCCGCCATACCCTCGTACAAAGTGAGGTCGTCGGCGGGCCGGAAGTCGATGGTTCCGGTCGTTGACATGAACGCTTTGAAACCCGCCACGCCACGCTCGGCGAGTTCCTCCATATCCGCGAGGTTCCCCGGCACGAGGCCGCCGTAAAGAGCGAAGTCAACGAGCGAGGATTTCTCCGCGAGAGCGAGCTTCGCATCGAAACTTCCCGCGTCCGTCGTCGGCGGATACGCATTCAGCGGCATCTCGATGTACGAGGTCGAACCGCCCGCCGCGAGAGAGCGCGACCCCGTCTCGAAGCCCTCCCAGTCCGTGCGTCCCGGCTCGTTGAAATGGACGTGCGCGTCGATGCCGCCGGGAAGAATGTGGACGCCGGAGGCGTCGATCTCCTCCCGCGCCGAACCTCCGATGCCCGGGGAAATTTCGGATATCCTCCCGTCCTCGACGGCGATGTCGGCGGAAACAATCCCTTCCGGCGTGACGACGGTTCCGCTGCGGATGAGCACATCGCTCACGACTCGTCCTCCGCGAGTATTTCGATGAAGCGGCTCACGACGTCGATCGCCACACCCACGTCCTCCTTCGTCACCGACTCCGCCGGATTGTGGCTTATGCCGCCCTCGCACCTCACGAAGAGCATGGCGGGAGCGGTGAGAGAAGCCATTTGCGCCGCGTCATGCCCCGCCCCGCTCGGAATGCGGCACACCGGAAGTCCGGAGGATTCCATCGCCTTTCCGAGAATATCCGTGAGGCGATCGTCCATCGGGATCACGGCGTTTTCCTGCCGAACCTCCCACGAATGACCACAATTTCTCGAAGCGACGATGTCGGCGGCGCGACTTCGGAGATGGTCGCGGAGCCTCTCCCTCGCCGCGTCATCCGGGTGGCGGAGGTCGAGGGAAACCCTCGTCTCACCGGAGATGACATTCGACGCGCCCGGAAGCACATTCACCTCCCCGACGGTGGCGACGGAATCCGGCTCCGCCTTCGCCGTCCGCTCGACTTCGAGAATAAACTCGGCGGCGGCGCAAAGAGCGTCTTTCCGACCTTCCATCGGGACGGTTCCGGCGTGTCCGGCGACGCCCGTGAAGCTCGCTTGAATGCGGCTCTGGCTTTGTATACCCGTCACGACGCCGACGGGGAGGTCTTTGTTTTCGAGAACCGGCCCTTGTTCGATGTGAACCTCGCAATACCCGAGGAGGTCGCCGTTCCCGCGGCCCCCGTTCACGAGAGCGTCCGGCTCTCCGCCGAAATCCCGAACGGCGCGGGCGAGGGAGACTTCGTCGCGGTCTTCGAGTTCGAGTCGCGCTTCGTCGAAGGCTCCGGCGTACACCGAGCTTCCGAGGTACGTCGTGCCAAAGCGGAGTCCTTCTTCATCCGCGAAGGCGGCGACCTCGATGGAGAAGGGGATTTTTTCGCCGCCGAGTTTTTCGACGCACGCGACCGCGACCATCACGCCGAGGATGCCATCGTACTTCCCGGCGTCGCGGACGGTGTCGAGGTGCGAACCGAGAATGAGGGTCTTTCCGCCCGTGCCTTCGTATCGGCCGATGAGGTTTCCGATGGCGTCGTGGCGAGTGGTCATCCCGGCGGAGTGCATCCAGCCGGAGACGATTTTGTTCACCTCGCGCATTGACTCACATCCGTACGGGCGGCAAATTCCCTCGGCATCCTCGCTTATGTTCGAGAGGAGTTCGCACCTCTCCATGACGGTCGTGGCCGTGTCTTTCAATTAAAGATCCTCCCTCTTCACCGCGCTCGCCGGTATCTCCTCGGTCTTCTCGCGGGTGAAGCCCTCTCCGCGGTGGTACACCCAGTTCAGTCCGAGGCTCGTCGCGAGGTATTTGTCGTCGTGGCCGGATGTGATTTCTTTTTGCTCATACCTCGGCATCACCCAGAGTTTCATGAGGGCGAAATAAAGGACGAAGGCGATCGGGAACCCAATGAGAAACGCGATGTCGAGCCATATGAGCGAGAGGATCGCCGCCGCGAACCACGCGATGATGCCCGCCGGGTTTATGCCTTTCCAATACCGGAACTGACCGTCGGCACGATAAAGATCCGGGACGTTCAGCCGCCGTTTGCGAAGCACGTAATAGTCGCAGACCATGATCCCGCCGATCGCACCGATGAACCCACCGTAATAACTCAGAAACGAGAAGAGATTGTCGAGGAGCGCCCACGGAGCGACCGCCGTCCCCACGATTCCGGCAAGCACCACGGCCCACGGATACCGGAGGTGCGGCGCGGCGGCGTTCACGAACGTGAGCGCGGCGGGGATGGCGTTCGCCGCCATGTTCGTCGACCACTGCGCGAGGATGACCATGAAGAGAAGCACGACGAGGACGAAGGCCGTCGCCTGTCCCTGAATCACCTCGACCGGGTTCCAGTTTCCGGTCGCGATGAACGACACCGCCCCGATGAACGCGATGAGAGCCTGCGTCGTCGGGAGGGTGAAAAACTGCGCCACGAGGACGTTCCGGTTCCGGCGGAAGAAGCTCTTCGTCGGCTGCGCCGCGACGAAGCGCGTGATGTTCGGGATGTCCACCGACAACGCGGACCACACCGCCATGTTCGCCGCGAAGAGGGCGAGGAGCGTTATGGACTCGGTGTTCCCGGCGAACGTCCATATGTTCAAACCTTCCGTCTCGGCGACGCCCGCGAGGTTGAAATACATCCATATGGAGACCGCGAGGATCGAAGGCGCGGCGAAAGAAGCAAGCCTCTCAACGGCCCGGATGCCGAGCGCGACATTGATGACCTGAACGACCATGAAAACGGCATACCACAACGGCCAAAACGCGAACCCCGTCAAAAACTCCACGATGCCGTTTATCGCCAAAGCGCCGAGATAAGTTTGTATCCCGAACCAGCAAGCCGCCACGATCCCGCGCGATATCGCCGGGAGATGCGTCCCGACCGTCCCGAACGGAGCGCGCAAAAACACCGCAAATGAAAGCCCATGCTCCGTCCCGATGTCCGCCGTCATCGTCATGAGGATCGCCAGCGTCGCCGTCGCGAACCACACCACCGCGAGGACGGTCGGCAACGTGTATCCCGCTCCGATGCCATTCGCGCCATACTGGAAAGTCACGATCACGACCGCCAGCCCGATCCAAATATAATTGAACCCCCAAAACGAAACCGCCCGCTGATTCAGCCACGTCGGAAGTATGGACTCTTCGAGAAGCCGATCACTCGCCGCCCCCGTCGTTTCCTTCCTTTCCACCGTTTGATCCGCCATCTCCCTTTCCCTCCCCGGAGTCTCCTCCGATATAATGAAGCCCGCCCTCTCAACTTCCCCGATACGTCGAATACGACCACGCCGAAGTCAATAACGGAACGTGATAGTGCGAATCCGGGTCGGACACCCCGAAACGAATCGGCACGAGTCCGAGGAACGGCACAAGCTCCTCTTCCTCGAAATAATCACCCGCGAGCATGGGTGGATCCCCCCTCTCCTCGAAATAATCCCCGACGTGGAAGACGAGTTCGTACGTACCCACCTCGAATTCACCCCTCGGAATGAGCGGCTCGTCGGTGCGCCCGTCGGAGTTCGTCTCGACGCTCTTTATGAGGCTCCGCTTTTCGTCTTCGATGCGGGAAAGCTCCACCTTCATCCCGGCGGCGGGAGTTCCATGAGCGGTGTCGAGGACGTGGGTTGTGAGGAACCCGTCGCTCACGACCTTTCCACCCACCCCTCGATGAGTCCGTACGGCTCGGCGTCGGCGTGGAAGATCTCGTTCTCGTTCTCCATCCCGAAGCGGTCGAGATCGTAAAGAATGTGATGCCGATTCGGAAGGGAGAAATGAATTCTCTCGACCTCCGAATACCCTTCGAGGACGGCCTTCCCCATGAGATAAAGCGTGTTTTGAACCGACGGCGAGAAATGGTCGGTGAACGTTTCGAGGATTTGATTTCGGACGCTCTCCCAAAGCGCGTCGAAATCCAAGTCGACGCGGCCCCCGTACTCCCACTTCGCCGTCACGACGGTCGCCATGATGCGGTCGTTCGTCTCGGGGAGGGAAGTGAATCGATCGCGGTGGAAGCCCGCCCACCCGCTCTCCGTCGTCCTCAAAACGATGAGGTCGTCAATGCCCGCCTCGACGGCGAACTCATTCCCATCGCCGACGACCTCCGCCGTCCTCACCCCCGCGCCCCGCACGAAAGAATGGTCGTGCGGCTCCCCGTTCACCTCGATGCGGCCCCACGGATGCTCGGTCATGTTTATGCGGATGCTCGCCGCCCTCGGCGCGGCCTCGACGAAGTGGCGTGCAAGCTTCACTCCGAAGTCCTCGATGGAGCTTGTGAGTTCGTCTTTGGCGAGGGCGTACACGGTATTCCGCATCGTGTCGGTCGCCATCGCGCCCGAGTTGTCGCCCTCGACGTGGACGGCATCGAAATCGCCCCTCTGCGCGACGGCGATGTGGACGTCCTTTATCTCGTGCCGCTCCGTGTCGCGGAAGACTTTGACGAGCCGGATGTCGGCCTTTCCATAATTGTTTTGCCCCATCACGATGCCCATTATTTTCCTCCTTCGATCATATCCCCGAGCCGCAAACCCGCTATTTTATGGATCTCCCCGAGCGCGGTTCGTATTTCCTCTTCGGGCGAGTTCGCCAAACGCGCCTCGGCATTTTCGAGTATGGACTCCTTCGTATGCTCCCTCACGCACACGACCATAGGTATCTCGAACTTTCTCCGATATTCCTCGTTCATCCTCGTGAACCGCTCGAACTCCTCCGGCGACAAACGGTCGAGGCCCGCCGAAGTTTGCTCGCTCGCCGACTCCTCCGTGAGTTCCCCAGCGACCGCCGCCTTCCCTGCGAGGTCGGGGTGAGTCCGGATGAGTCCGAGCTTCCTCTCTTCCGATGCTCCCTCCACCGCCCGCTCGAAGGCGCGCCGCATGTCCTCCAAATTTCCGAAGGGACGCTCTCTCCCCGCTCCCTCGGCGATCCACGAAGAGTGTTCGTAAAGCCCTCCGAAACGCTCGACGAACTCTTCGCGGCTCATGGCGTTCGCCTCTTCGATGGTCGTCATACGACACCCCGATGCGCGACCCCGCATGGGCGCGACGATGGCGTGTCTTCCCGGCGGAGCATGCGTCCCCGAGGCGAGCCTTTCCCGTCGCGGTGTACGACCCGCCCGGTCGTTTCCACGAAGGGCGGGCGTGGTTCCGGGAATGTCCCGACACTCCCCACCGTCGTCACACCTCCTCCCTCGCCCGCGGCGTATGCGCCGTCGCGTCGCCGGAGTGGGTGGCTTGCGACTCACTCCGTCCGAGAATATTGAAGACGATGTTCAAAAGTATCGCCGAGACGCTCGCCGCCGTGATGCCGCTCTCGAACACGATGCGGACGCTCTCCGGGAAGCCCGCGTAAAACTCGGGAACCATCGCCGGAATCACCCCGAACGCCACGCTCACCGCCACGATGATGAGGTTCCGGTTATCCGTGAGATCGACGCGCGAAAGGGTTTGTATACCCGCCGCCGCCGCCGTCCCGAAAAGCACGAGTCCCGCCCCGCCAAGCACGGGCAATGGGATCGAGGCGACGAGCGCGGCGAGCTTCGGGAAGAAGCCGAGAATGAGAAGGATGATCCCGCCCGTCGCCACCACGAAGCGGCTCTTCACGTTCGTGAACCGCACGAGGCCCACATTCTGCGCGAAGGCCGTGAACGGAAAGGCGTTGAAAACCCCGGCGACGGCGGTCGAGAGGCCGTCCGCCCGAAGCCCTCGCGCCACGTCGTTCGACTCGATGTCCTTTTCCGTGATCTCCCCGATAGCCAGAATATCCGCCGTCGTCTCGACCATGACTATGAGCATGACGAGGCACATCGAGACGATGGGGATGATGGCGAAAGTCGGGAACCCGAACTCGAACGGCGTCGTCACCCCGACCCACGAAGAGGTGCCGACGGTATCGAAGCTCGCGACCCCGAAGATGGTCGCGACGACCGTCCCGAATACGAGCCCGAGCAAAATAGCCACCCTCCCGAGGAACCCCGAAAAGAGCCGCGTGAGCGCGAGGATGAAGACAAGAACCGCGAAAGCCAGCCCGATATTCGAGAAGCTCTCCGCCGAAGGATCGCCGCCCCCCGCCCACCGAATCGCGACGGGCATGAGCGAGACCCCGATGATCGTGATGACCGTCCCCGTAACGACCGGAGGGAAAAACCGGAGCAATTTCGAGAAATACGGCGCGACGAGGACAGTCAAAAGCCCGGCGACCATCACCGAGCCGTAAATTCCCGGAAGGCCGTAAACTTCGCCGATGAGGATCATGGGCGTCACCGAGGCGAACGTCGTTCCTTGAACGATGGGCAATCTCGCCCCGAACTTCCAAAACCCGATCGCCTGAATGAGCATCGCGACCCCGCACATGAAGAAGCTCGCGTTGATGATGTACACGACTTGCTCCTCGGGAAGCCCGATCGCCGTCGCCAGAATCAGCGGCACCGCCACGATCCCCGCGTACATAGCCAATACATGCTGCAACCCATACGCCGCCATCCGCCCCGGCGGCAAAACCTCGTCCACCGGATGAACCCCGCCCCGGCGATCCCTCTCCTCCGCCACTTTCGCCTCCTCTCCCAGCGTCCCCGCGCCATTTTCTAATCATCGTTTATTCCATATAACGGATGATTTATTTCATTTTACTGATGATACGGGGAAAAGCGATCGCGTGTCAAGCGGAGAGAGGGATTATTTTCGCCAGTCGCGAATAGCAACTTTATGTGTTGGCGGGCGGGGCTTGTTCGGGGAGGGGAAAGAGGGTGAGAAAGCGTGTCGCCTCGTTCTCGTCGCCCGTGATCTCGACATCTCCGGCGCGAACGGCTTCTTCGAGCAGTCGGCCACCATAAACTATGGCGACCATCGTATCGGGGTCGGTGGCGATGGTCGCGTCGTGGTCGGCGGCGCTTCCGCGGGAGATGTCGAGGTTTCCGTCGGAGACGGTGGCGCGGAAGCGGTCTTCGCCGAGGTGGATGTCGAGGCTCGCGTCGAAGCCTTCGGCGGCGCGGGGGTCGAACATCGTTCGGAAGGAGAGGATGAGCGAGTCGGCCCCCATCCCGGCCTCGAAGGGCAAATACGGAGAACGTGCCCCCCACCGTCCGAGGGCGGTGATGGCGGGCTCGAGTTCCATGCCCCACTCGGTGAGCTCGTACACCTTCGACGCCGCCGGAGGAGGGAGCTTTCCGCGACGCACGATTCCGACACGTTCGAGTTCGCGAAGGCGTTGAGAAAGGACGTTCGGACTCGCGCCCGGAAGCCCCGAGCGGAGATCCGTGAAACGCTTCGATCCGAGCAAAAGCTCGCGCACGACGAGAAGCGCCCACCTCTCGCCGACGAGATCGAGGGCGTGAGCCGCCGCGCACGCCTCCCCATATGTCCGCATGCTCGCCATGCCGAGATTTTATCATCGGGAGTACCGTATCGGAATCATTTACTAACATTTTACAATTTTCTCATTGTTTTTTAGGATGATTTACGTATGCTGCGAAGAGATGGTGGAAAGCGTCGAGAGAGGAGGAAGATGAGTCTTCCGCGAATAGTGTCGAGGGACGAGTGGCTCGCCGCCCGCGAGGAGCTTTTGGCGAAAGAGAAAGAGGCGACACGCGCCCGCGACGCGCTCAATGCCGAGCGACGAATGTTGCCGATGGTGAGGGTGGAGAAGGAGTATGTATTCGAGGGGCCGGACGGGGAGGCAAGTTTGCTCGACCTTTTCGAGGGGCGGCGGCAGCTCATTGTCGGTCATTTCATGTTCGATCCCGCATGGGAGGACGGGTGTCCGAGTTGCTCGGCGGGGGCCGATGAGGTGTCGGACGGTCTTCTCCGGCATCTCCATGTCCGCGACACTTCGTTCGCTCATGTATCGCGGGCGCCGATCGGGAAGATCGAAGCGTATAAAGCGAAGAAGGGGTGGACGTTTCCGTGGTATTCGTCGTACGGGAGCGACTTCAATTACGACTTCGGCGTCACGCTCGACGAGTCGGTCGTCCCGCCTGTATATAACTATCGGGCCGTGGGCATGGAGGGGAATCAATCCGTCGAGACACCCGGCATGAGCATCTTTTTGCGCGATGGAGACGATGTCTTCCACACGTATTCGAACTACGCCCGAGGCGCGGAGATGACCGGAGGCTCGTATTATTTCCTCGACCTCACCGCGCTCGGTCGGCAAGAAAAATGGGAAGAGCCGAAGGGGCGGGCGATAAGCGAGCGCGGCGCGAGGCCGGACTTCTCGGAGTGAGCGGAGGATGGAATTCTACCCCTCGCTCCACCCTTCGGACGATAACGGCCATGCGGTCGTGAGCCATATCGATCGCCGGAACGGTGGCGCGTGAACCTAAAAGGAGGGATGGAATGAGGAAAACAACGGCGGGGCTGTTCATATCGCTCGATGGCGTGACGGAGTCCCCCAACGAGTGGCAATTCGACCACTTCGACGAGGGCATGGCGGCGGAGATGACGGCGTTCGAGCGGGAGACGGACACCATTTTGCTCGGGCGAGTTACGTACGAGGAGTGGGCACCGTACTGGCCGACCTCCACCGATGAGCCGTTCGCGACCTTCATAAACGAAACGCCGAAGCACGTCGTCTCGACCACCCTCGAAAAGCCGCTCGAATGGAGCAATTCCATGCTCGTCGAGGGAAACCTTGCGGAGGAGATCTCCGAATTGAAGCAAAAGCCCGGGAAGAACATCGGGGTCGCGGGGAGTCCCACGCTCCTCCGCTCGCTTTTGCTAAACGACCTCCTCGACGAACTCACGCTCATGGTGCATCCCGTCGTCGTCGGAAGCGGGAAACGCCTCTTCGACGGCGGAGGCGACACGAAAAGGCTCGAACTCGCGGACTCGAAAACCACCCGTACGGGAGTCTCGATCCTCACATACCGCCCAAAAAAGTGAAGCCGTGAAAAAACGAGCGAGCATCGTGGCCGGGATGAACGCCGTTTTCTTGGAAGAAGATCGAAGCACGGTACGCCCGCCCGCGTCCGGGTCGCCCTCATGAGCGAACGGCTTCGATCCATCGTCGAGCGACTCGATGTCCGACCGGACGACCGCGTACTCGAGATCGGATGCGGACACGGAGTCGCCGCGACGCTCATATGCGAAAGGCTCCGAGACACCGGACATCTCACCGCCGTGGATCGCTCGCCGAAAATGATCGAGGCCGCGAAGCACCGGAACGCGGAACACATCGAAGCTGGAAAAGCCGACTTCATAGCCTGTGACCTCGAAGATTTCGATCCGGGAGAGAGTCGCTTCGACAAAATATTCGCCGTCCGCGTCGGCCTGTTCCACCGCGAACCCGAACGAGCGCATGGCCTCGCGGAGAAGTGGCTCGCGCCCGGCGGGGAAGTTCTCGCCCTCTTCGACCCGCCGACTGGAAGGAGGGATGTTCGATGAAAAGACAAACATTGTTCATCCACGGCGGCGGCGAAGGCGCATACGACGAAGACGAAAAGATGGCCGAAAGTTTGCGTGACGCGCTCGGCGAAGGATACGAGCTTCGGTACCCGAAGATGCCCGACGAAGACGCTCCGAAGTACGGCGCATGGAGTGGCCTTATCTCCGAGGAACTCGACGCGATCGGCGGCGGGGCGATTCTCGTCGGGCATTCGTTCGGGGCTTCGCTCCTCATAAAACACCTCTCCGAAGAAATGGTGGAAACCCCCATCATCGGAATATTCCTCATCGCGCCGCCTTTTTGGGGAGTCGAGGACTGGGAAGTCGCCGACTACGAACTGCGAAAAGACTTCGCATCGAAGCTCCCCGAAGACGTGCCGATATTTCTCTATCACAGCCGCGACGACGAATGGGTGCCGTTTTCGCACCTCGCGCTGTACGCGGGGAAGCTCCCGCACGCGACCATCCGAGAGTTCGATGGACGAGGACATCAATTTGGCGACGACCTCTCCAAAGTCGCTCGGGACATCGAGGATTTGTAAAGAAAGGGGCATCATGGATTGGAAGGTCGAAGTGGCGACGGTTCCAGTTTCGGACGTGGACCGTGCCAAAGACTTTTACGCGGGGAAGCTTGGTTTCAACGTGGACATAGACCATGCGGTGAGCGACGAAGTCCGGCTCGTGCAATTGACGCCGCCCGGATCGAAATGCTCCATCCATATCGGCAAAGACACCGTGAACATGAAGCCCGGCGACCTCGACGGCCTCTTCCTCGTCGTCACCGACGTGCGGAAAGCCCGCGCCGAACTCGTCGAACGCGGCGTGGAGGTCGGAGATTTCCAGGTTTTCGACGAAGGCGAGCATCGCCCGGCGAATGAAGACGAGAGCCTCGATTATGTCGGCTTCGTTTTCTTCCGCGACCCGGACGGGAACCGATGGTGCGTCCAGCAAATCCCCGCCCGCGACTAACGAGGCGCATAATCGCTTCACTCAGAATTTATCGCGCAAATGTCGGGGAGGTTCCGATACCGTCCGGCATAGTCAATGCCGTAGCCGACTACGAACACGTCGGGGACTTCGAATCCGGTGTACTTCACTTCGAGTTCGACTTGGCGGCGGGAGGGTTTCGTGAGGAGGGTGAGGATCTCCATCGAGGCGGGCCTGCGGGCGAGAAGGGTCTTTCTCAAATACGAGAGCGTGAGTCCGGTGTCTATGATGTCCTCGACGATGAGTACGTGGTGGTCGGTGATGTCTTCTTCGAGGTCTTTGAGGATGCGGACGACGCCGCTCGAAGTCGTACCCATACCATACGAGGAGAGATCCATGAAATCCACCTCGCACGGGAGGTCGATCTGGCGCACGAGGTCGGCGAGAACGACGAAGGCGCCGCGCAAAATCCCGACGAGGAGGATGCTCTCGCCGTGGTAATCGGCGGTGATCCTCTCCCCCATCTCGCGAACCTTCGCCTGAATGTCCTCCGAGGGAATAAGCACGCTCCGCTCATCCTGAACCATTACGACGACCACCTCTCCAATTTTCGTTTGACGAAAGTGGATACTTTAACAAAGTGGCGCCTCAAAATACCGGGGGTCGGAAGAAGCGCGACTCGCGATTCGCGACTCAACGATTCGCGGCCATCCTCACCCTTCCCGCGAATTGTAAATAACGCCCCCGCTCTCGGCGTAGTGCCGAAGCACCGAGGCCGCTTCGTCTCGAAGAACGTCTCGGAAAACCTCGATTCCGCGTTCTTCGAGGGCCGCTTTCCAGTCCGGGAGCTTCGGGCCTTCGTCGAAGCCGATGGCGCGGGCGTCCTCGTCGCGGGCGCCGCACACGAGGCGTCGAACACCGGACCACGGCGTCGCGCCGAAGCACATCGCGCATGGCTCGGTGCTCGCGACGAGTTCTCGCATGGGTTGATCCGGGCCTCCGAGATCGAAGCTGCCGATCGCTCTTTGCGCGAACATGATCGCCACCATCTCCGCGTGTGCGATGGAGCATCCCGCCGTCGTCACGAGGTTCACACCCGGCGCGACGAGCCTCTTCGTTTCGAGGTCGAAGACGGCGGAGCCGAACGGGCCTCCGGTCCCATGCTCGACGTTCATGCGCGAAAGCTCGACGGCGAGGCGCATCCGATCCTCCGCCGTCGGATACACGCGCTCGGGGTCTCCGACGACTTCCTCGATCCATCCGGGAAGCTCGAAATTGACTTCGGGGAACATTGTCTTTCCTTTCTCGTTTGAGGGCGAAGCAAGATAACGACGCGAATCGTTAGCCGCGAATCGGAAAACGCGGCTCGCTATTCGCGCTCTCCTCACTCGAACCTCGGGGCGTCGCCCTCCACCTCGACCTTTATCTCGACCGTCCTCGCCCCTGCGTCGAGCGAAGCGGAGATCACGCTCTCCATCGCGGACAAAACTTCCGCTCGACCTCCCGCGAGGACGATGGTCTCCGGCCCCGCATCGTGGGCGAGTCCGGTCTCTGCCGCCGCTTCCCTCGCGGCTTCGGTTTGCTCTTTCGGAGACTTCTCGGCCTCCGGCGACGCGGAGATTCTCAGTTCGGCGGTCACCTCGGCCCTCGTGTATCCGGGCATTACGATTCGCTCCTCTCGGCGACGGGGCCGCAGCTTCCGGGCTGCGGGGCGCGGCGTACCGGCTCCTCCTCGATGCCCGCCAATCGCTCCGGCTTCACCGGAACTCGGTTCAATTCGCGCCCCGTCGCATCCCGGAGCGCCGCCACGATAGCCGGGGTCGAAGAAATCGTCGGCGGCTCTCCGACTCCTTTGAGTCCGTACGGCGCGTCCGGGTCGGCGAGTTCGAGGACTTCCATCCTCACGGGCGGCATGTCGAAGATGGTCGGAAGGAGGTAGTCGGTGAAGGAGGCATTTTGAACCTTTCCGTCCTTCATTTGAATTTCTTCGAGGAGCGCGAGTCCGAGCCCTTGCGCGACCCCGCCTTGAATTTGACCTTCGAGGGATTGCGGGTTCATGACTTTGCCCACATCCTGTGCGGTCGCGATTTCGACGACCCGCACAAGCCCGAGTTCTTCATCCACCTCGACGACGGCGCGGTGCGCCGCGAAGGCGAACTGAAAATGAGCGTCCCCTTGTCCATTCTCGTCGAGCGGATACGTCGGTTTATGCCGGTACACCACCGTCTCTTCGATCTCATCGCCATCGAGAAGGTCGGCGAGCGAGACGATTCGGCGATCCCCCGCGGACACGCCCCCGTCCTCCATCGAAAGCTCGCCATTCTCACCGAACTCTTCGCGGACTTTCTCGAAGACTTTTTCCTTCACGGCTTCGCACGCCATTTTGACCGCGCCTCCAGTGACATAGCTTTGGCGAGAAGCCGAAGTCGATCCGGCGGAGCCGATGCGGGTGTCGGCGGGAAGGACGGCGACTTTTTCGACGCCGAGTTCGGTGCGCGAAATCTGGGCTTGCAAAGTTATCCCGCCCTGCCCGACCTCCGCCGCCGCCGTGTGGACTCGAATCAGCGGCTCGCCGTCCTCGACGGACAGCGTGATGCTCGCCGTCGAATAGTCGTCGAAGCCCGCCGAGAAGCCGATGTTTTTGTACCCGACGGCGTACCCGACGCCGCGCTTCACGCCCTCGCCGTGCGTCACGTTCGAGACGCCGCCCGGAAGCCGCCGGAGATCGCGGCCCATTATTTCCTCCTCCTCGGGCATCGGCATATTCTTGACCCGTTCGAGGATTTCGGCGACGGGGGCGGGTTCGGGGACGGTTTGTCCGAATGGGAATTTGTCGCCGGGTTTCATGGCGTTTTTTATTCGGAGTTCGAGGGGGTTCATGCCGAGTTCCTTCGCCAGCTTGTCCATTTGGGTCTCGTGGGCGAAGCAAACTTGTACGGCCCCGAAGCCGCGCATCGCGCCGCACGGCGGGTTGTTCGTATAGAGCATGAAGCTGTCTATCTTCGCGTTCGGGACATTGTACGGGCCGCACGCGAAGGTTCCGGCGTTCAAACAAACGGCGTTCGAGCTCGAAGCATATGCGCCGCCGTCGAAGACGAGGCGGGCGTTCACATACACGAGGTTTCCTTCCTTATCGGCTCCATGCTCGTATTCCATTTTGCACGGGTGGCGGTGGACGTGGCCGTAGAAAGACTCCTCGCGGTTGTACATCATCTTCACCGGGCGGCCCGTGTCGAGGGCGAGCATGCACGAATGGAGCTGCATCGAGAGATCCTCGCGCCCGCCGAACGCACCTCCGACGCCCGAGAGGGTGAGCCGGACGTCTTCGGGTGGGAGATCCAAGCTCTCGGCGATTTGGTCGCGGTCAATGTGGAGCCATTGCGTCGAGATGTACAAATCCACGCCGCCACGTCCGTCGGGAACCGCCATCCCCGATTCCGGGCCGAGGAAGGCTTGATCCTGCATCCCGATCTCATACTCTCCGCTGACGACGACCTCCGCCGTCGCATTCACATCCCCGTGCTTTATATGCACTTCCTTGAGCACGTTGCCGGAGAGATGGAGCTTCGGGGTATCTTCCTTGAGGGCTTCCTCGGGGTCGGTGACGGGGTCGAGAACTTCGTAATCCACGGCTATTTTTTCGAGAGCGCGGCGGGCGGTCTCGGGGTGGTCGGCGGCGACTATGGCGATCGGCTCGCCTTCGTAGCGGACGTGTTCCCACGCGAGCACGGGCTGGTCGGGGACTTCCATCCCGTATACCTTCCGCCCCGGCACGTCCTCATGGGTGAGGACGGCGTGCACGCCGGGCATACCCTCGGCCTCGGTGGCGTCTATGGACCATATGTTCGCGTGGGGGTGGGGGCTGCGGAGCGTCGCGCCCCACAGCATGCCGTCCATCCACAAGTCCGAGGAGTACTCGAACTCGCCCTTCACCTTCGGAACGCCGTCGGCGCGGGGGCGGCTCTCGCCGATCCTTCCGGGGTTCGAGGCCGGGATTATCGGACGCTCCCTCGTCGGGGCCGACTCTGATTTCATCGCGTGGACTCCTTTTCTAGCTTTTAGCTTTCAGCCGCCAGCTTTCAGCTTTTGGGCTTTGCTCGCGAGGCGCTTGCTCGCTTTTTCCATCTCGCGGGCGATTTCCCGCTCGTCCGCCGTTCTTAGTTCCCCGCCTTCAATTACGGCTTCTCCGTTTACGAACAGCTTCTCCGCTTGCCTCGGCGGGCCGAAGACGAGGGCGGCCACGGGGTCTTCGATGCCGGCGTGTCCGATGCCGTCTATTTTCCAGAGGGCGATGTCGGCGAGCTTGCCGGGTTCGAGGGAGCCGATCTCGGCCTCCCGTCCGAGGCATCTCGCGCCGTGGATGGTCGCAAGCTCCAAAGCCCGCCTCGCACCCATCGCCCTCGGGCCGCCGATGGCACGGGCCATGAGAAGCGCTTGCCGCAACTCCACGGAAAGCTCCCCGCCCTCGTTCGAGGCTGCGCCGTCCACTCCGAGTCCGACGGGGGCGCCCGCCCCGACGAGCGCGGCGACGGGAGCGACACCCGCGCCGAGCCGCGCGTTCGAGGACGGGCAATGGGCGACTCCGGTGCGTGTCTCACCGAACTGCCGCACCTCGTTTTCGTCGAGGTGGACGCAGTGGGCGAGCCACACGTCCTCTCCGAGCCAGCCGAGGTCTTCGAGATATTCGACGGGTCGAAATCCGAACTCTTCGAGGCAAAATTCCTCCTCGTCCTTCGTCTCGGCGAGGTGGGTGTGGAGCCGGACGTTCCGTTTCCTCGCAAGCTCCGCCGATTCCACCATAAGCTCCTTCGTCACCGAGAACGGCGAGCATGGGGCGAGTGCGATCCGGAGCATCGAGTCCGGCGAAGCGTCGTGGAAACCGTCAATCGCCTCCTCGCTCGCGGCGAGGATTTCGTCGCGGCTCTCGACGACGGAATCGGGTGGCAGTCCGCCGTCGGACTTTCCGAGGTCCATCGAGCCTCGGGTGGGATGGAAGCGGACGCCGATCTCCTTCGCCGCCTCGATCTCCACTCCCAAAAGATCCCCGACCCCTTTCGGAAACACGTAATGATGGTCCATCGAGGTCGAGCAGCCGGAGAGGGCGAGGGCGGCGAGTCCGGCTCGGGCGGAGGCGTGTTCGATGTCCTCGTCTATCATGGCCCACACCGGATAAAGCTCGACGAGCCACTCGAAGAGCGTGGAGTTTTGCGCCATCCCCCTCGTCGCCCACTGATAAAGGTGATGGTGGCAATTGACGAGGCCGGGCGTGGCGAGATGTCCCGAGCCGTCGATCCGGCGAGCGTCCCGAACCACATTCTCCGACGCGGAGCCTCCTCCGACGGCGGATATTTTGTTCCCCTCGATTACGATGTGTCCGGACGAATATTCGTTGCCGGAGCCGTCCACAGCGGCGATGGCGCAGTTTTCTATGACGACGCGATCGCTCACGACGCGCCCTTTCCGTTCTTTCCGGCAGCGAGCTTCACGGCATCGAGGATCTTCTCATATCCTGTGCACCGGCAAAGGTTTCCGGCGAGGGCTTCACGGATCTCCGCGTCGCTCGGCTCCGCGTTCCGTTCGAGGAGATCGTGGGTCGCCACGATGAGACCGGGCGTGCAAAATCCGCATTGAACCGCCCCCGCCTCGACGAAGGATTCTTGTACGGGATGGAGTTCATCTTCGTCGGCGAGTCCTTCGACGGTTACGATGTCGCGTCCTTCGGCCTGTCCGGCGAGGACGAGGCACGAGCATACGAGCGTGCCGTCCATGTATACGGAGCATGACCCGCACTCGCCCTGTTCGCAAGCGTTCTTCGAGCCGGGGAGATCGAGGCGTTCACGCAATACGTAAAGGAGGCTTTCACCTTCCCACACGCCCTCGGCCTCGCGGAACTCGCCGTTTATTTTGCAATTCAGCTTCATCGGCTTCCTCCCCGGTATTCGTCCCACGCCCACGAGAGCGTCCGTCGCGCGAGGACTCCGACGGCTCGCGTACGGTATGCGGCGGTTCCTCGCACGTCGCTTATGGGTTTGGCGGACATCTCGACCATATCCCCGAAGCGCCGGAGCGCGGAGCCGGAGATTTCACGCCGCGTCTGCCAGAGATCGCTTTCCGAAATAACGCCCTCGATGAACTCCTCGGCCTCCTTCGTCCGAACCGGAGTCGGTGCGGCGGAGCCGATGCACGCGCCCACTTTTCCTTTCTCGGGGTGGAGGGCGAGGCCGAAGGCGCACACGGCTATGACCATCGCGTTTCGGGTGCCGATCTTGGAATATTGCTGCGGCCCATCGGCTTCCGGGATGTGGAAAGCTGTGATAAGCTCGCCGTCGCCCAAAGCGTTCCGCTTCGGCCCGGTGATGAACTCGGCGACCGGGATGCGGCGCGTGCCTTCGAGCGATGCGACCTCGACCTCGGCATCGGAGGCGTATAACGGAGGGAGTCCGTCGCCCGCCGGGGACGCGGTTCCGAGGTTTCCGCCGACGGTTCCGCGGTTTCTAATTTGAGGGGAGCCGACCGTCCGGGAGGCCATTGCGAGGCCCGGCAAACTTTCTCCGAGTTCTTCGATGATCCTCGTATAGCTCACTCCGGCTCCGACTCGGAAGCCGCCGTTTTCGCGGCTCCATTCGGCGAGTTCGGGGACACGGGTGAGATCCAAAACGTACTCGGGCCTCCGGTGGTCGAAGTTGAGTTCGACCATGATGTCGGTGCCGCCGCATATGGGTGCGGCACCGGGATGGGAAGCCCTCATTTCAAAAGCCTCCCTCAAATTGTCCGGTTGAAGGAACTCCATTTTCTCCTCCTTTCCCTGTTTAGTGGGTGAGCATCCAGAAGTTGATGACGAATGCTCCACTAATAACATAGATCATCCAGTGAAGGTCGCGCCACTTGCCGGTGAACAGCTTCAGCAGCGTGTACGAGATGAACCCGAAGGCGAGTCCTTCCGCGATCGAGAACGTCAGCGGCATCATCACTATCGTGAGGAAGGCGGGGATCACATCCGTATAGTCGTCGAAACTTAAATTCCGGATCTCGGAGAGCATGATCGCCCCGACGAGGATGAGTATGGGCGCCGTGGCGACCGCCGGGATGACGTTCACGAGCGGCGCGAAGAAGAGCGCGAGGGCGAAGAGCGCGGCGACGACGAGGGCTTTGAGTCCGGTGCGTCCGCCCTGCTCGATGCCGGAGGCGTTCTCGATGTATGCGTTGAGAGCCGTGGAACCCATCGTGGCGCTCGCCATCACGCCTATCGCGTCCGAGGTGAGGGCGCGGTTGAGGTTCGGAATTTTGCCGTTCTCGTCCATGAGCTTCGCCCGCCGCGCCAGCCCCAGGAGCGTCGCCGTATTGTCGAAAAGCTCGACGACGGTGAAGGTGAAGATGATGGAGAAGACCCCGTACGCGATGGCCGCTGGTATGTCCATCGCGAGGAAGGTTTCTTGTATGGCCCCGATGGACGAGAGCGAGACGACATCCCCGAAGGAGGCCGGAACCTGCGAAAGCCCGAAGAACATGCCCGCGACGGTTATAGCCAGTATGGTCAGGGCAAAGGCGCCCTTGAATCGCCGCACCATGAGGACGCCCGCCAAAACCAGACCGAGCAAAGCGAGGAGCGGCCCCGCGCTCGTGACGTTCCCGAGCGCGACCGCGTTCGTTTCGTCGGCGACGACGATGCCGGAATTCTGAAGCCCGATGAACGCGATGAACAAGCCGATACCCACCCCGATGGAGGATTTCAGAACCTCCGGGATGGCCTCGATGATCATGCGCCGCACCCCGGTTACGGTGAGGACGAAGAACGCCACCCCGGAGATGAACACCGCCCCGAGAGCGGTCTGCCAAGCCAGCCCCTGCCCGAGGACGACCGTATAAGCGAAGAACGCATTAAGCCCCATCCCCGGCGCGACGGCGACCGGGAAGTTCGCCCAGAGCGCCATAAGCGTAGTCGCCAGTACGCTCGCCAGTATCGTCGCGGCGAACGCCGCCTCGCGTGGTATGCCCGCGTCCGACAAAATCAGCGGGTTGACGAAGATTATGTAGCTCATCGTCATGAAGGTGGTGACGCCGGCGATCACCTCCGTCCTCACGTTTGTGCCGCGCTCGGAGAGCTTGAATATCCTCTCCAACATCGCCGGCCCCCCGCCGCCGGCCGCGCTTTGCCCCGCCTGCTTACTCTCGATCTCCTGGGCCATCTCTCGACGCCTCCTGAGTGAATGCTTCTGTGAAATGTTCCTTCGGCCCCCACCGATTCCCGACGCAGACGTGTCCATCGAAGGAATGCTCCTTCGACAAAGATGCAATAAATCCGAAACGACTGCGCCGAAACCTCGGCCCGGGCTACGCGGCTATCCGGCCTCGATGCCGGAGCCGCCTCAGCAGAAGGGCTCTATAATCTCCACCCGCATCCTCCTTAGAAACTCAAGGAGACTCAGGCCAGGTAGATCGCCCGCAAAGCCGGACGCGCCTTTTCCCTCACCTCGATACTTTCATTTGACGGACTCCTTATTCCGCCTTGCAGGATTGTACGTGAATGAATCTCGGTTTGTCAAGAGGGAATTTTTGTGGGAAGTTCTCGGTTCTCGGTCTTTAGTTTTCAGCCAAGAACCGAGAACTGAGAACGGGCGCGAAGCGACCTCACTCCATCGCCCGGAGGACGGCGATCCTCTCGTCTATCGGCGGGTGGGTCGAGAACATGCTCTTCGCCCGCTTCTCGAAGTTCTTCACCGGGTTGATTATGTACAAGTGCGATGTCGCCCGGTTGGCGACTTCGAGGACATCTTTGTCGCCGGAGATTTTAGCGAGGGCGTCGGCGAGGCCCTTCGGGTTTCTCGTCATTTTCACGGCGGTGGCGTCGGCGAGGTATTCGCGTTGGCGGGAGATGGACATTTGGAGGAGGCGGGCGAAGATCGGGGCGAGGATGGCGAAGAGTATCGCGACCACGATCATTATTAGCTGGATGTACCCTCCCCCACCTCCGCCGCGGCGACGGCCTCCTCCGAACCAGAGGCTCCGGAGGAAGAAGTCCGAGACGAGGACGACGGTTCCGACGAGGATGCCGACGAGCATCGCGTACCGGATGTCGAAGTTCCCGACGTGGGCCATCTCGTGGGCCATGACGCCTTGAAGCTCATCGCGGTTCAGTTTTTCAAGGAGGCCGGAGGTCACGGCGACGGAGGCGTGTTCGGGGTCGCGTCCGGTGGCGAAGGCGTTCGGGGCGGAGTCGTCAATTATGTACACCTTCGGCATCGGGAGTCCGGAGGCTATTTTCATCTCCTCGACGACGTTGAAGAGGACGGGAGCGTCTTCGTGGGTTATCTCTTTCGCGCGGGAGGCGGCGAGAACCATTTTGTCTCCGGCGAAATAGGTTACGAGGCCGGAGATCGTTCCGACTACGAGGGCCAAAAACAGGCCGAAGATCGCGCCTATCGGGTCGCCGATCCATGCGTACCCGATTATGTATCCGAAGATGAGGACGAACACGAAGAAGCCGAACATGAGGAAGAAACTGTGGCGCTTGTTCTTCGATATACGGTCTCGGAAAGTCCCCTCGAACTCTCTCGAAACCTGGTTTGTCCCGTTTGCCGCGCTCGCTTCGCTCATCGGAGGATCAGTCGTAGGAGACGGTTACGGACTCGCGCTCGGGGCCGACGGCCTCGAAATATTCGCGCTCGGTGAAGCCCATCGCGCGGGCGAAGATGACCGCCGGGAAACTCTGTATTTTCGTGTTGTATCCCTGGACAGAGTCGTTGTAATGCTGGCGGGCGAAGGAAATCTTGTTCTCCGTCGAGGAGAGTTCTTCCTGAAAATCTATGAGAACCGTGTTCGAGCGAAGTTCCGGGTAGTTCTCCGAGACGGCGAACAAGTTGCCGATCGCACCGGAGAGCCGGGATTCGGACTGCGCCTGTTCACCCGGAGATTGCGGCTTCATCGCCTGCGAGCGGGCCTCGGTGATCTCAGTGAGTACGTCCCTTTCTTGCTGGAAATACTTCTTCACGCCTTCGAGGAGGTTTGGGATGAGGTCGTATCGGCGTTTCAATTGAACGTCTATTTGGCGGTACGATTCCTCGACTTGGTTTCGCCGCTTCACGAGGCCGTTGTACTGGCTGATCGCGTATATAACGACCACGATGAGGACAACTACAAGAATTATCGTAAGGATAGTACCCATTCAAAACCTCCGCCTGAAAAACCACGGGCAACGTCAATTCATTATACGCCTGTGGAGAGTGGAGGATTCAAGCTCCGTTTTTCTCGGCGGCGCGGTACTCGACGCGGTTGCCGAAAGCGTCCTCGCTATAAAACCTTCGCAGTGGCGCGAGTTCCTCGTCCCACTCCACGGGGTATCCCGCGTCCGAGAGTTCGGAGGCGAGGCCGTCGAGGTCGTCCACGGTGAACGCCGGATGGGCTTTTTTGTTCGGGGAGAAAGGCTCCTCGGGGCCGAGATGGAGTTCGCGTCCGTCGGGAAGGGCGAACCAAAGGCCGCCGCGCTTTGCGAGGTTCGGGGGTTTCTCGATTTCGGGGAGTTCGAGGAGGGTTCCGAAGTATCTTCTCGCTTCGTCTTCATTTCCTTCCGGCATCGAAAGCTGGATGTGATCGAGGGCGATTATCTTCGTCAAACGAGCCTCTCTTTCGGAGATTTGCTATCTTTGGCGATCCCAACGATCCTACCTGAAAAAGGAGCCGACATTGCCCGAATACGATCTCCTCGCCGACCTTTATAACCTCGAATACGCCCACGATTACGACGTTCCGTTCTGGCTGTCCCTCGCCGACCGCGAAGGCGGCCCCGTCGTCGAGTGGGGCGCGGGGACGGGTCGCGTCTCCGTCCCGATGGCGAAGCGAGGCTCCGAAGTGACGGCGGTCGAGCTTTCGGAGGAGATGATCGAGCGCGGGAAAAAGAAGAACGAGAGCGTCGAGTGGATCGCCGGAGACATGTGCCGCGTCAAGCTCGACAAAGTTTACAAACTCGCCGTGTGCGCCTTCAATTCGTTCCTTTGCCTCCTCGACCTCGAAGACGCGCTGGAGTTTCTGGGGAACGCCCGCGCCCATCTCGCGCCGGACGGGCTGCTCGGCATCGAAGTTTCCGTGTTCTCGCCTGAGGAACTCGCCGAGCCGTCCGTCTCGCAGCTTCGCCACGATTTCACGCGGCAACTATCCGAAGGGAAGCTCGACCGATTCTCGGCGTCGAGATACGATCCCGCGTCCCAGATCATGGACATGCGCCTCTTTTATGAACTGTATGACGGAGTCGGCGAACTGAAGAACCGCCGCGCCCACGAACTGAAAATACGCCTCACCACCCGTGACGAACTCGAACTCATGCTCCGCATGTCGGGCTTTTCGGTCGAGTCGGTGTACGGCGGCTTCGACGGGGAGCCGTTCGATTCGGGGAGCGAGCATCTCATCGTACTCGCCCGGCGGAGTTCGGAATGAAGAATCCGAGGGTTCGTCCATTCGAGGATCGGGACGCCGATGCGGTGGTCGCCCTCTCGCTTCGGGCGTGGGAGCCGGTCTTCGAGTCCATCGAAAAGGCGATGGGGACCGAAATATTCGCGCTCCTCCATCCAGACTGGCGGGTGGATCAACGACAAGCGGTGGAGGCCGCCCTCGCTTCGCGAAAGGCATGGGTCGCCGAGGTGGACGCGAACACCGTCGGCTTCGTGGCGGTCGAGCTTCACCACGAGGGCGGCTTGGGTGAAATCCACATGCTCGCCGTCGCCCCGGAGTTTCAGAACGACGGCGTCGGAACCGCATTAACCGGGTTCGCGCTCGCGTGGATGAAAAAAGAAGGCATGTCCGTCGCGATGGTCGAAACCGGGGGAGATCCCGGCCATGCGGCGGCGCGGCGCACGTACGAGAAAGCCGGATATGCGCTCCTCCCGATAGCGAAGTACTTCAAAAAGCTATAGCGGAAGAAGCCGAATACCGCGTTCCTTATTTCTCCCGCCAGTTGTATGGGAGGAACTTGCCGCTGAGCGTGATCCTGACGCGATCCCCCTCGGGGTCTTCTTCGCGCTCTATGTCCATGTCGAAGCCGATGGCGCTCATGATACCGTCCCCGAACTCCTCGTTTATGATCGCTTTCATGCTCGGCCCGTAAACCTGAAGCACCTCGTAGAGACGGTACACCGTGGGATCGAGCGGCGTGCCGTCGAAGGAACCCCGCATCGGGACTTCCCGCAAAACAGACGAAACCTCGTTGTCGAGTCCGAGAAGCTCGCAAACGGCATTCGCTTCCCCTTCGCCCATCGGGTGTTGTCCGTGGAGCGCGGCGGTCGTCCATACTTTGTGCTTTCCGACTTTGCTCGCGATGGCCTCGAAAGTGAGTCCTTTCTCGCGCTTCGCTTCGAGGATTTTCTGCGTCGCTTCTTCACGGTTCATGCGCCTCCTTTGGCCTTCTTTCCATCGCGAACTATACAGCGCAATTTGTGGAGTCTCATCAACAAGCGATCTCCGCCTTTCGCCTCGCATAGAAAAACCAGGTGACGGCGATGCACGTTACGTAGAAAGCGACGAACGCCGCGAGCGCGATTTGCGGCCCCCCGGTCGCCTCTATCGAATAGCGATAAGCCTGCGGAATAATGAATCCCCCATAAGCCCCGATCGCCCCGACGAATCCGAGGACAAAAGACCCTTCCTTGAGTCCGAACTCCCGAGCCTCGGCAAGTCCGGACTCGCTCGTGTCCCGAGACATCCGCTCGCGCTCGGTCCGGAAGATCACCGGAATCATCCGATACGTCGAACCGTTCCCGACACCCGTCATGGCGAAAAGGAATATGAACGAAACGAAGAACCCGACGAACGACCCGACCCCGAGAAAATAAAGGACCGACACGACTCCGAGAGCCATCGCCACGAACGTCCACAAAGTAACCTTCGCGCCGCCGACCTTGTCAGAGAACCATCCCCCGAACGGGCGCGAGAGAGAGCCGACGACCGGGCCGAGGGCGGCGAGCCACGTCGCCGAATACTCCGGGAACTGGCTTCCGATGAGAACCGGAAAGCTCGCCGAATACCCGATAAACGACCCGAACGTCCCGATGTACAAAAAACTCATCACCCACGTGTGCTTCCTCTTTGCGACCGGGGCTTGCTCCCGAGGCGTCGCCTGGCTGACATCCAAATTGTTCATGAAAAAGTACGTGCACGCGGCGGAGAGAAGTATGAGCGGCACCCAGAAAAACGCCGCATTCTGGATGAAAACCGTACTCGTCGCGCCGGTCGCCGCGTCGGTGCGGATCTGTGTGCCTCCACCGAATACCGCTCCCATCGCCGCGAACGCGATGGCGAACGGGACGAGAATCTGGACGACCCCGACCCCGAGGTTCCCCCCGGCGGCGTTCATCCCGAGCGCCGCCCCCTTCTTCGCCCGAGGATAAAAGTATCCGATGTTCGCCATGCTCGACGAAAAGTTCCCGCCCCCGAAGCCACCGAGCGCCGCCGCGACCGCGAACAGCCAAAACGGCGTCTCGGGATTCTGGATGATGACCCCGAGCATGATGGTCGGGATGAGGAGCAATAACGCGCTTATGACCGTCCAATTCCGCCCGCCGAAGATGCCGACGGCGAATGTATACGGGAAGCGCATCGTCGCCCCGATGAGCGGGGGGAGCGCGACGAGCGTGAACAATTGCCCCGGCGTGAACGTGTATCCGACGAGCGGCAAAAGAGCCGCGACGATGGAGAATAATTGCCAAACGGCGAAACCGAGGAACTCGGCGAATATGGAAAACACGAGGTTCCGCCGTGCCACATACTTCCCTTTCGCCTCCCAGAAATGCTCATCCTCGGGGTTCCAGTCGTGGATCCACCGTCCGCTCTCGCGCGCCTTCCGAGCTATCGTAGTTCCCGAAGCCGACATCCGATGCCTTTCTTTTTAGCCGTTAGCTTTTAGCGATTAGCATTTAGCTTTTTGCCCTTGCTGACTGGCTGAATTGCTGACTGACTGACTCGCTTCATATGCTATCCATGCCACTCGTAACCAGTCATTGGCAACGGGTAGCAAAATCCGACAAGCAAGTATGTGCAAATTTCATACACCCGGCCAATGAGAGTGAACCCCTTCTCCAGCTAACCTGTCGCATGCGCGATCAAAGAGATACGAGCATACGGAGACGGATGACAAAGACGAGCGACAAAACAGGCGCGACGACAGCGTGGACGCGCTCGACGTGTCCATACTGCGGCGTCGGATGCGGAGTCGAAGTCGCGGTGGCGAACGGTCGAATCTCTAAAATACGAGGCGACCGTTCCCACCCGGCGAACTTCGGGAAACTCTGCCCGAAACCGACCGGACTCCCCGAGGCGATGAACTCTCCGAACCGCCTCACGCATCCGATGAGACGGAAAGAGGACGGCGGCATGGAGCGCGTCTCGTGGGACGCCGCGCTCGACGAACTCGCGGAACGCCTCTCCGAGACCATCGAAAAGCACGGCCCGAACGCGGCCGCTTTCTATATCTCCGGGCAACTTTTGACCGAGGATTATTACGCCGTGAACAAGCTCGCCAAAGGCTATCTCCGCACGAACAACCTCGACTCGAACTCGCGGCTGTGCATGACGAGCGCGGTCGAGGGATACAAAGGAGCTTTCGGGACGGACGGGCCACCCGCTTCATATGCGGACATCACACGCTCCGGATGCTTCCTCATATGGGGATCGAACGCCGCCGACTGCCATCCCGTGACTTTCGGACGCATACGGGAGAGAAAGCGCGACCCGGAAGTTACGGCCATCGTCATTGACCCGAGGCGTACGAAGACGGCGGAGATCGCCGACCTCCATCTCGCCATAAAACCCGGCACCGACCTCGCGCTCGCGAACGCGATGCTCCGGGTCATCGTCGGCGAGGGCATGGCCGACGCGGGATACATCGCACGCCACACGACGGGCTTCGAGGAGACACTTCGGACGGCCCTCGAATGGCCTCCCCGGCGGGCGGCGAGGGTATGCGGCGTCGCGGAGGAGGACATCATCCGGGCGGCGAGGATGTTCGGCGAGGCGAAGGCGGCGATGAGCCTGTGGACGATGGGCGTGAACCAAAGCGTGGTCGGGACGATGAAGAACCGGGCGATCATAAATTTGCATCTCGCGACGGGAAATATCGGAAAACCGGGGGCCGGGCCATTCAGCCTCACCGGACAGCCGAACGCGATGGGTGGCCGCGAAGTCGGCGGCCTGTGCGTCGGACTCCCCGGATACCGAACCGTCACAAACGAAGAGCATCGCCGCGAGGTCGAGTCGGCGTGGAGGATTTCTCCGGGAAGCATCTCCCCCGAGCCGGGACTCCCGGCGACGGAGATGTTCCGTTCACTCGACGACGGAGACGTCCGGCTCATGTGGGTCGTCGCGACGAACCCGGCGGCTTCGATGCCCGACCTCGCCCGAACGAAACGCGCCCTCGAAAAAGCTCCATTCCTCGTCGTCTCCGACGCATACCCGACCGAGACGACGAAATATGCCGACCTCATCCTCCCGGCGGCGCAATGGGGCGAGAAGGAAGGCACGATGACGAACTCCGAACGCCGCGTGAGCCTCGTCGAAAAGTCGTCGAACCGCCCGGAGAAGCCCGCTCCGACTGTGAGGTTTTCGCGGAGGTCGGGCGGAGGCTCGGCTTCGAGAGCGCGTTCGGATGGAAGGATGCCTCGGAGGTCTTCGACGAGTTCGTGGGACTCACCAGCGGCACTCCGATGGAGATGACCGGGCTTTCGCGGGAGAGATTGCGAGAGCGTCCGGCGCAATGGCCCGTCCCGGACACGCTCTTCGACGAGGAGAGGATCGGCTTGATCCCACGCGCCCGCTTCGGACTTCGGGAGAAAGACGAACACCCCGGCACCCCGAGGCTGTACGCGAACGGGAAATTCAACACGCCCGACGGACGGGCGAGGTTCCTCCCAACACCACACGAAGGACTCGCCGAAGAACCATCCGACGACTTCCCGCTCACCCTCTCGACCGGGCGAGTCAAAAACCAATGGCACACGATGACCCGGACCGGACTCTCGGAAAGACTCATGCGCGGCCTCGAAGACGGGCCGTTCATCGAAGTCCATCCCGAGACGGCGGGGAAATTCGGAGTGTGGAACGGGGAGATGGCGAGGGTTTCATCGGAGAGGGGCTCGTTCGCCGCGAAGGTCGAAATCACCGAAGGCATCGAACCCGGCACCATCTTCGCGCCGTTTCACTGGGGCGACTTATGGACGGAAGGCGGGAGCGTGAACGACGCGACGCACGATGCGTCCGACCCCGTCTCGAAGGAGCCGGAACTCAAAGGAGCGGCGGTGAGTCTCGCTCCGCTCGCCGTCGAGGGCCGGGGGTCGGGAGGTCGGGTCGCTTCGCTCCGGGAGCCGGGAGCCACGCCGCTTCACGACGCTTCGGAAGTCGGGAGTCGGGGGAAATGAGGGTGCGAAGCTCGTGCCTTCGAAGCCCCGGACGAATCGAAGGAGAGGGAGTCGGGAACGGCACCGCTCACTATTCACCGCTCATGCCAAGCCCGGATGAAGAAACCGGCATTCGCCGGGCATACCACGATCCCACTCCATCCGTCGTAGAGACGTTCCGGTGGAACGTCTCCTCCGCAATCGGGCATCTCCCGGACGCGAAGCTCACTGCCCGGACACGCTGTTCGGCGGGAGACGACTCACCCGGTCGTCTCCACGGGGCTGCGACCGGACAGGCCATCACAGAGAACACCACCATTCACCACTCACTACTCACTATATTTCGGAGGTTTCACATGGCTAAAAAAATGAGGATCACAGTCGTCGGGAACGGGAACGCCGGGGCCGCGCTCGTGGATAGTTTGCTCACGAAGGGCGAGGATGGAATCGCCGTCACTTTGTATGGCGACGAGGAGATTGGGGCTTATGACCGCATCCGGCTCTCGGAGTACATGGCCGGGGAGATCGGGCTGGAAGGCATCGGCACCCGCTCGAATGAATGGTATGCCGAGAACGGTGTGAACTTTCGGCGCGGAGTCCGGGTCGAGGAGATTGACACGACGAGCCGCCAGACGAAAGGCACCGACGGCGTGTGGGTCGCGTACGACAAACTCATCTTCGCCATCGGCTCGTCGTCATCCGTGCCGCCCATCGAGGGCCGGGACAAAGAGGGCGTGTTCGTTTTCCGAACCGTCCGCGATGTCGAGGAGATGCTCGAAGCCTCGCCCGAGAAGGCGGTCGTCATCGGCGGCGGACTCCTCGGGCTCGAAGCGGCGTATGGGCTTTCGACGCACGGGTCGGAGGTGACGGTGCTTCACCTCATGGAGCATCTTATGGAGCGGCAACTCGACCGGACATCCGGGAAGATGCTCGCCCGCGAGGTCGAGAAGCTCGGGATAAAGGTGCGGACGAAGGCGAGCACCGAGGAGATCTTCGGAAACGGCAAAGTCGAGGGGGTGCGGCTCGAGACCGGGGAGGAGCTTCCGGCGGATATGGTCGTCATATGCACCGGCATCCGCCCGAACACACACCCGGCGACACACACCCGCATCGCCGTGAACCGCGGCATCGTCGTGAACGAGAGGATGGAGACGAACATCGAAGGCGTGTACGCCGTCGGCGAATGCACCGAGTTCGACGGGCAACTCATCGGCCTCGTCGCCCCCGCCCTCGAACAAGTCCGGGTCGTCGTGGACACGATCCTCGGCGACAAAGAAAAAGTGTACCGAGGCTCGGACGCGACGACGAAACTAAAGGTGGCGGGGATCGGCCTCGTCTCGGCGGGCGATGCGTATGGCGACGACGAGGGATGCGATGAGATCGTCAGCTCGAATCCGGTCTCGGGCGTATACCGGAAAGCCGTGATCAAAAACGGAAAGGTCGTCGGGGCGGTTCTCCTCGGCGATGTCTCCGCCGGGGCGCAAATGACGAACGCGGTGAAGGGGGCGATGCCCGCCGAGGAGATCGCGGGACTCGTGACCGGGAGCGTGGATGCTTCATCCGTGCCGCTCGAATTGCCGGACGACGCGCAAGTTTGCGATTGCAACGGGGTGTCGAAAGGTGGGATCGTGGCGACCATCGAGGATCTCAAACTCAAGAAAGTCTCCGATGTCGTGGCAAAGACGCGGGCCGGAAGCAGTTGCGGAAGCTGCAAACCGCTCGTCGCGGAGATCCTCGGCCAAACCGTCGGCGAGGTGGAAGAAGAGAAGAACTATGTTTGCAAATGTATGAACCTCATGGCCGACGACGTGCGGAACCTCGTGAAAGAGCGGAAACTCAAAAGCGTGAGCGAGGTCGGGGAGGCGTGCGGGGCTGGGAAGGTTTGCCCGGATTGCAAACCCGCTCTCACGTACCTCGTCTCGTCTATGAACCTCGGGCGGCATAAAGAGGAGCGGCATGCGCGGCATATAAACGACCGCGTGCATGCGAATATCCAGAATGACGGGACATTCTCCATCGTCCCGAGGACGCCGGGCGGGGTGACGAATCCCGGTGAATTGCGACGGATCGCGGATGTGGCCGAGAAATACAATGCACGGATGGTCAAAATAACGGGGGCGCAAAGGCTCGACATCCTCGGGGTGAAGAAAGAGGATCTCCCGAAGGCATGGGCCGACCTCGGGATGCCGTCGGGGTTCGCGTATACGAAGGCGTTCCGGCAGGTGAAGACGTGTGTCGGGACGGAGTTTTGCCGCTTCGGGGTCGGCGACTCGACGAAGCTCGGCATCGAAATGGAAAAGGAGGTCGAGAATTTGTACACCCCGGCGAAGGTGAAGATGGCCGCGTCGGGGTGTCCGAGGAATTGCGCCGAGTCGAGCGTGAAGGACATCGGTGTCATCGCCGTCGAGGGAGGGTGGCAAATATACGTCGGGGGCGCGGCGGGGATGGACGTTCGGAAGGGGGATGTCATAGCGACCGTCGAGACGGCGGAGGAGGCGAAGGACGTGATGATCTCCTTCATGCAATATTACCGCGAGAACGGCAACCCGAAGGAGCGAACATACGATTTCGTCCCGAGAGTCGGCCTCGAAGAAATACGCTCCGTCATCCTCGACGAGGAATCAGGCGAGCCGGAGAGATTGCGAGAAAGGCTCCGCAAAGAAAAAGCCACGACGCGGGATCCGTGGCTGGAGCGGAGCGAAAACAAAACCAAAAACCAGTTCGCCGGGGAGGTGGGCCGATGAGCGCGTGGACCGAAGTTTGCCGGGCCGAGGACATCCCGTTCCTCGAAGGCCGCCGCGTGTCGGTGGACGGCTTCCACGTCGCCGTCTTCCACACCGAGGAAGGCTTCTTCGCCGTCGGCGACGTGTGTCCGCACATGGGAGGCCCGCTCTCCGACGGAGACGTCGCCGCGACCACGGTTTCGTGTCCGCTCCACGCGAGGAAAATAGAGCTGAAAACGGGCGAAGTGACGAACGACGACCTCTCGCGGGCGCCGATCTTCCCGGTGGAGGTCGAGAACGGCTCCGTCCTCCTCGACGCGAGTTTCATCGAAGCGTTCGTTCCGGCTTGCCGCGTGCGGGACGAGGAAGTTGCGTGAGCTTCGAGGCGGATCCGGTTTTATCCATAAAATCGTGAGATAGTGGGGTCGTGTGTCGAGAGAAGCAAATGCGACCTCACGCAGCGAGCGAGCGTTCCACGACTCACGACCTGACAAGCAATGGAACCCTCCGCCCGGATCCCATATGACCCAAACCCGAGAACCCGACAACCCCGGCGAACCCTTCCGCGACATACTCAAAGAGCGCGCCCGCGGCCCCTCGCAGCTCGGACACCTCGACCCGGAACTCTGCGAGCGAGCGATGGAGGGCATCCTCTCCGGCGCAGCCACGCCAGCGCAAACGGCGGCCTTCCTCCTCGTCGGACGCGCCGCCGGGGACTCCCCGACGGAGATAGCCGCGTACGCCCGAGCCGCAAGCCGATTCGTCCGAAAGCTCGACACGCCCGGCGAAGGCGTCGTCACGGTAGCCGGGGGCTTCGACGGCAAGCTGCGGACGATGAATGTCGGGGCGGCGTCCTCTCTCGTCGCGGCGGCCGCCGGGGCGAAGGTTCTCATGGTCGGCGGAGAGAACATTCCACCGAAGGAGGGGCGCACCGTCTTCGACGCGCTGCGGAACCTCGGTGTCGCCGCGCCGCAAAACCTCGACGAAGCCGCACGATCCCTCGGACATCACGGCTTCGCGGCTACGACGACGGAGCATTATTTGCCGGAGCTTCACGCGCTTCTCGGGCTTCGGTGGGAAATGGCCCGGCGGACTTCGCTCAACGTTATCGAGAAGCTCGTCTCGCCCGCTCCCGGCTCCTCTCCGATGGTCGGCGTCACGCACGGCTCTTTCTTGAAAAGCGTTCCGCGCTCGCTCGTGAAACTCGGCGTGGCTCGCGCCCTCGTCTTTCAAGCGATCGAAGGCTCCGACGAAGCCCCGCTCGACGGCAAATCCTCGCTCATACTCATTCGCGAAGGAGAGGTCGAGGAGTTCCGCGTCGAACCCGAGTCCCTCGGCCTTCACCGGGCACTGGGATCTCATATACCGTGGCAGGGCGAAGAAGACGAAGCGAATATCGTCGAATCCGCGCTCGGTGGCGAAAGAAACGAAGTGCGGAATCTCATCATATACAACGCCGCCCTCCGAGTGTGGATGTCCGGCGAGTCCGGCGGCGCATCATTGAAGGAGAGCGTGGAAAAGACCCGGGACGCGCTCGACTCTCAAATACTGGCAGCCGGGAGCCGCTCCGCTCCTTCGGCTTCGCCTTCGTCGCTCCGCTTTGGGAGTCGAAAGTCGGGTGGTTCTTGACCGGTATTTGAGGCCATTTTCCCGGAGATGGGGAACGGGCATAATCGTTTGCAGACGTGGGGATTCTGAAGGGATGGCAGAGATGGGAAAGAACGAGAGAAGGCGCATAGGACTGGAGCAGGAATTTCTCCTCGTGGACGAGTCGGGGAAACCCTCGGATCGTGCGGACGACTTCCTCTCTCGATGCGCCGACACTGCCGCATCGGAGGGACTCGACCCGGAGAGTTTCTCGAAGGAGTGTTCCCGCGGGATGGTCGAGATAAAGACCGCCCCGGCGGATATCCTCGAAAAGCTCGAAGAGGAATATATGGCTAATGTGGGTCTGGCGATACGAGCCGGTCGGGAACTCGGACTACGGCTTTATCCGCTCGCCACGTATCCGCTCCCGTTCACGCCCGCCTTCCGGGAAGAGCCTCGCTATACGCTTCAAATCGAGACGATAGGCAGGGAGCGTTTCCTCGACGCGGGGAGATGCTTCGGGGTTCATCCTCCATTTGGAGATCGGGGCGGATGTCGTTGACGCCGTGGAGGTCGTCTCGCGGGACGCCTCGCCCGCCGGGGTTCGGGAACTCCTCGATTTATACAATCTCGCGACGGCCCTCGATCCGGCGCTCATCGCCCTCACCCGGTCGTGTCCCTTTTATGAAGGATACGCTTCGGGGATCGCCCCCCGCACGGCTTTTTACCGGGGGAGTGAGGAGTTCGGGTGGGAGGGAGTCTATGCGAAGCTGCCGGAGCTTGGAAGCCTCCAGCCGTATGCGACGAGCGCCGGAGATCTCATCCGCCGCCAGACGAGGGGCCGCGAAACATGGCGCGAGGCGATGGACTCGGCGGGCGTCGGAAGTGAACACCTCCCGGAGATGTCCGAAGGTCTCCTCGACATATGCTGGCGCCCGGTTCGCCTCAGCCCGCACGGAACCGTGGAGCTTCGCGGCTTCGACAGCAACCACCCCGACACGATCCTCGCCGTCTCCGACCTCGTGCGAGCCGCCGCCAACCGCCTCCGACACGAAAGCCTCTCCGTCGAACCCGTCGAAGGTCTTCGGCGCTTCGAGGCCGACGAAAAACACCTCTTCGTCCCGGACTTCGAAGGCGTCGGAAGCGAACTCTTCCACGCCGCCACCGCCGAAGGCCCGAACAACCCGGAAGTCGCCGCATAACTCGACTCCATCATCGAGTTCGCGACTTCGGGCGGGTCGGCGCCGGATAGCATAAATCGCCTCAAAAACGAGGATGGCTCGTACCGGACCACCGAAGCGGAGATACTCCACGATCTCCCGCTCTCCGAAGATTCGTTCATCGGCGAAGAGGAAGGGCTTCGGCTCGTCCGGGAGGCATGCGATGCACTCGAAGAACGTGTCGTCGCACGAGATGCCATAGCGAATCCCGGCTGACAAAAACTCACGGCTGCGTCGAGCCTTCGTACCTTCTTTGAAGCTCTTCGCGGGATGCCTGAAACCGGAAGCCTATCCCGGAAGCAAACTCCGCCCCATGAGAAACTCGTCGGTCTGGCGGGCGGCCTTCCGTCCCTCGGCGATGGCCGTGACGATGAGATCCGCCCCGAGCCTCGCGTCTCCGCACACGAACACGTCCGGCTGGCTCGTGGCGAACCCGTTCTCCGAACGAACCGCCCCCCGCTCCGCATACCCGAGGTCGAGTTCTTCGAGAAAACGGCTGCGGACAGGCCCGGTGAACCCGATGGCGAGAAGCACGAGGTCGGCGTCCATCTCGAACTCGGTGCCTTCGATGGGAGTGGTCTTCCCACCCTCCCGCTTCGTCTCGACGCAGTGCATCTTCTCGACCTTCCCATTGCCCGAGAACCCGGTGACGGCGACGCTCCATCCTCGCTCGCCACCCTCCTCATGCGCCGGGTACGTGTGGAGGACGAACGGCGCGTCCGGCCATTCAAGCGGGTCGGGCGAGTCCGGCGGCTTCGGGCCGTGCGTGAGCACCTTGACCGACGCGCAACCCTCGCGGTTCGCGTTCCCGAGGCAGTCCGCGCTCGTGTCGCCGCCGCCGAGGATGATGACGTTTTTGCCTTTGGCCGAAATCTCCTCTTTCTCGACTGGAAGCCCCGCGACCCGACGGTTTTGTTGGACGAGATAATCCATCGCGAAGTGGACGCCGCCAAGCTCGCGCCCCGGAACGGGCATGTTCCGTCCCTGCCAGGCGCCGACCGCGAGGACGACCGCGTCGAAGCCGACCCGGAGATCCTCCGTCGTCGGGTCCTCGCCGACGTTGGCGTTCGTGCGGAACTTTATCCTCTCCTCCTTCATAAGATCCACACGGCGATCCACGACCCACTTCTCTATCTTGTAATCCGGGATGCCGTACCGGAGAAGACCGCCGATCTTGTCGTCCTTCTCGAAGACCGTCACGTAATGTCCCGCCCAGTTGAGTTGCTGCGCGGCGGCGAGTCCCGCCGGACCGGAGCCGACGACGGCCACTTTCTTCCCGGTTCGTATCTCCGGCGGCGGAGGCTTCGGGACGACCCACCCCTCGTCGAAGGCGCGGTTGATGATCGAAAGCTCGATCTCTTTGATCGTCACCGGATCGCTGTTTATCGTGAGGACACACGCCGATTCGCATGGCGCGGGGCAAAGCATCCCGGTGAACTCGGGAAAATTGTTCGTGGCGTGGAGGCGGTCTATCGCACGCTTCCATTGGTCGCGGTACACGAGGTCGTTCCAGTCCGGGATGAGGTTCCCGAGCGGACACCCCGTGTTGCAAAACGGGACGCCGCAGTCCATGCACCGAGCCGCCTGGTCTTTCAATTCGCCCTCGGGCATCGGCTCGTAGACGTAGTTGTAATCTTTGAGCCGCTCCTCGATAGGGCGCTTCGGGACCGGCTTGCGGCCGAGCTTTATGAAACCTTTCGGGTCGCCCATGTCAGCTCACGACCTCCATCTGGCTCTCGCCGCTCTCCTCGAGCACCCGCTTGAGATCGTTCGGCATCACCTTCACGAACTTCGGCAAATAATTCTCCCAATCGTCGAGGACTCGCCGCGCCGCGCCGCTCTCCGTCCATTCGAGGTGCCGCTCGACCATCGAGCGGAGGATCTCGATGTCCTCTTCGGATTCGACCTCCTCCAATCCGACCATGTCCACGTTGCAAAGTTTCTCGAAGCGATCCTCCTCGTCGAGCACGAACGCGATGCCGCCGCTCATCCCCGCCGCGAAGTTCCGCCCCGTCTTCCCGAGAACGACCACGATCCCCCCGGTCATGTACTCGCACCCGTGGTCTCCCACGCCCTCGACGACCGTCTCCGCCCCCGAGTTCCGCACGGCGAAACGCTCCCCGGCAAAGCCGCTGAAATACGCCTCGCCGTCCGTCGCGCCGTAAAGCGCCACGTTCCCCACGACGATGCTCTTCTCCGTGTCATACCCGGCGTCCTTCGAGGGGAACACGGCGAGGCGACCGCCCGAGAGACCCTTCCCGACATAATCGTTCGTCGCGCCTTCGAGGGTCATGGTGAGTCCCTTCGTGGCCCACGCGCCGAAACTCTGTCCGGCGACGCCGTCGAAATCTATGCGGATGGCTCCGTCGGGGAGACCTTCCTGCCCGTGGCGGCGGGCGATCTCGCCGGAGAGCATCCCCCCGACCGTCCGGCTCGTGTTCTTTATCGGGCGCGATATATGGACCGGCCCCTTCTCTTCGAGCGCGGGCTTCACCGCCTCGATGAGTTCGTTGTCCATCGCTTTGTCGAGGTTGTGGTTTTGCTCCTCGACGTGGTGGATGGCGACGCCGTCGGAGACGTCGGGGCGGTGGAAGATCGGGGAGAGGTCGATGTTCTTCGCCTTCCAGTGATGCGAAAGGTCTTTCGCGGTGAGCGAGTCCGAACGTCCGATCATGTCCTCGAACTTCCGATACCCCATCTTCGCCATGTACTCCCTCACTTCCTCGGCGAGGAAGAAGAAATAGTTTATGACGTGCTCGGGGGTTCCCGTGAAACGCTTCCGAAGCTCGGGGTCTTGCGTGGCGATTCCGACCGGACACGTGTTCAAATGGCAAACCCGCATCATGATGCACCCCGTCGCGACGAGCGGAGCCGTCGAGAACGCGAATTCCTCCCCCCCGAGAAGCCCCGCCACCACGATGTCTCGCCCGGTTTTGAGTTGCCCGTCCGCCTCGATGATGACGCGCCCGCGAAGGTCGTTCTCGACGAGGACTTGCTGCGTCTCCGCCAGCCCGAGTTCCCACGGAAGCCCGGCATGCTTTATGGACGACAATGGTGAAGCGCCCGTACCGCCGTCGTTCCCAGCGATGGTTATATGGTCGGCCTTCGCCTTCGCCACGCCCGCCGCGATGGTTCCGACGCCGACCTCCGAGACGAGCTTCACGCTCACGTACGCTCTCGGGTTCGCGTTTTTCAGATCGTGGATGAGTTGCGCGAGGTCTTCGATGGAATAAATATCGTGGTGCGGCGGCGGCGAGATGAGGCCGACGCCGGGCGTGGAGTACCGGATCTTCGCTATATACTCGCTTATTTTCCCGCCCGGAAGTTGTCCGCCCTCGCCGGGCTTCGCGCCCTGCGCCATCTTTATCTGGATGACATCGGAGTTCACGAGGTATTCCGTCGTCACCCCGAACCGCCCGGAGGCGACCTGCTTTATGGAACTCCGCCGCTCGTCGGAGAAGCGTTCGCGGTCTTCGCCTCCCTCGCCCGTGTTCGACTTCCCGCCGATCTCGTTCATCGCGAGCGCGAGCGTCTCATGCGCTTCCTGCGAGAGCGAGCCGAGCGACATCGCCCCCGTCGTGAAGCGTTTGACGATCTCCTTCGCGGGCTCGACCTCCTCGATGGGGATGCGGTTCTCCTCGAAGTCCATGAGGCCGCGCAGTGTGGCGAACTTCGCCGAATGCTCGTCGAAGTGGCGAGTGAACTCCTTGAAAGTCTCGAAGCTGTTCGTGCGGACGGCGCGTTGGAGAGGCACGATGCTCGCGGGGTTCCACTGATGGTATTGTCCTTGCTGGCGAAGCTGGTACTCGCCGCCGACCTCGAGTTCCTCCGGCCCGTCCTCGACGCCGCCGAAGGCCCGCTCGTGGCGCATGATCGCCTCGCGGGCGATCTCCTCGATCCCCGCCCCCCCGATGCGCGAGGCGGTTCCGGTGAAATAACGCTCGATCACTTCGTCGCTCAACCCGACCGCCTCGAAAATCTGCGCCCCGTTGTACGAAAGGAGCGTCGAGATCCCCATCTTCGAGATGACCTTGAAAAGCCCCTTTTGGATGGCCTTCACATAGTTCTTCGATGCCTCTTCGGGTGTGAAATCCCCGAAAGCCCCTTCGAAGGCCATCTTCTCGACGGACTCGAAGGCGAGATACGGGTTCACCGCCGCCGCGCCGTAGCCGATGAGGAGCGCGAAATGGTGAACCTCCCGAGCCTCCGCCGTCTCGACGACGAGGCTCGTGTTCGTGCGGATGCCGCGCCGGACGAGATGGTGATGCACCGCCGCCGTCGCAAGCAGGCTCGGTATAGGAGCCTGTGTCCGGCTCACCCCGCGGTCGCTGAGAACGAGAACCGGGGAGCCGCCCCGCACGGCCTTCTCGGCCCGTTCGCAAAGGTTGTCAATCGCCTTCTCGAGCCTCCACCCGCCGTCGGCGGCGGGGAAGAGCGTCGAGAGGGTCGTCGCCGCGAGGTGGCGGACCTTCTCCATCTCCGCCGCATTCAATATAGGTTGTTCGAGGAGGACGCGGCGGCAGTGGTATGGGGTTTCCTCGAAGAGGTTTTGCTCGGGGCCGAGCGACATTTTGAGGGACATGACGAGTTCTTCGCGGAGTGGGTCTATGGGCGGGTTCGTGACCTGCGCGAAATGTTGTTTGAAATAGTGGAAGAGCATTTGCGGCTTCTCGGAGAGGACGGCGAGCGGGGTGTCCGTTCCCATCGAGCCGGTGGGTTCGCCGCCCTCCATCGCCATCGGGGAGACGATGACGCGGAGGTCTTCCATCGTGTATCCGAAGGCGAGTTGGCGCTCGAAGAGGTTCGCGGGTTCTGGGCGAGGGTCGGACTCCGCTTCGGGGAGTTCTTCGAGGCGCACTTCGTTGTCCTCGATCCACGCCCGGTACGGCTGCCTCTCGAAGAGGGGACGCTTGACTTCCTCGTCATGGAGAACCTCGTTCGCCTCCGTATCCACGACGAGCATCTTTCCGGGCTGGAGGCGCCACCGCTCGGCGATGTCCTCGTCCGGGACGCGGAGCGCGCCGTCCTCGGAGGCGCATATGACACGCCCGTCCTTCGTGATTATGTACCTCGCCGGGCGAAGCCCGTTCCGGTCGAGGGTCGCTCCGATGAGCTTGCCGTCGGTGAAGGCGACCGATGCCGGGCCGTCCCACGGCTCGATGAGGGAGGAGTGGAACTGATAGAAAGCGCGCCGATCGTCGTCCATGAGGTCGTCGTTCTCCCACGCCTCGGGGATCATCATCGCGACCGCGTGCGGAAGCGAGCGCCCACCGAGATGGAGAAGCTCCAAAGCATTGTCGAAGGCGGCGGAGTCGCTCCCCCCCTCCTCGATGACGGGGGAGAGCTTTTTAAGGTCGTCGCCGAAGAGATCGCTTTCGAGGCGGCTCTCGCGGGCGCGCATCCAGTTTATATTCCCGCGCAATGTATTGAATTCGCCGTTGTGGGCGACGTACCGGTACGGGTGGGCGAGTTTCCAGCTTCCCAAAGTGTTCGTCGAGAAGCGCTCGTGGACGAGGGCGATGGCGCTCGTGAAGCCCTCGTCTTCGAGGTCGGGGTAAAAGTCTGGAACCTGTGTCCCGGTGAGGAGTCCCTTATACAAGATCGTGCGTGACGAGAGGCTGACGACGTAGCATGGATGCGAGTCCTCGACGGCCTTGTGGAGTCGGCGGCGGATGACGTACAGCCTCCGCTCGAAGGCATCCCCATCCTCGGCCCCCCCGTCCCCGGCATCCCCGTTTCCGGCGTCTCCGTCCTCGGCGCCGCGCTCGATGAAGAATTGGCGGATGCGCGGCATGACTTGCCGGGCGAGCTTCCCGCAATGCTCCGGGTTTATGGGGACGTCCCGAAAGCCGATGAGGCTTTGGCCTTCCTCGGCGGCGATGTCGGCGAGCTTCCGTTCGGCGAGGTCGCAGTCTTCGCGGTCTCCGGTCTCGAAGAGCGTCCCGACGGCATAGTGGCCCGGCTCGGGGAGTTCGACCCCCGCTTTCTCCGCTTCGCGGCGGAAGAAGGCATCGGGGGTTTGCGTGAGAATTCCGGCTCCGTCCCCGGTCTCCGGGTCGCTGCCCCGGGCGCCCCGGTGCTCCAGATTGCGGAGGATTTCCAGCCCTTCTTCGACTGTGGCCCGCGTTTTTCGGCCATCCACCCTCGCTACGAAGCCGAAGCCGCAGGCATCGTGTTCATAAGCGGGGTCGTAAAGGCCGGGTCGTGGGGTCAGCAAGTCGCCTCCTTCGGATGATAGGCACGGAAAGGCTCCGCAATTTTTACACAATCAAAGTCCAAAGCACAAGTTTACGGAAATGCTCCCCCTCCTTCGGGCATGGCTCGTAGTGGCGGCGCCCGGGCTTCGCCTCGGGCTAAATAAGGTCGAGCTCGTCGCGCAGCTTCTCTTCCTCTTCGAGGAGTTCGGAGAGGCGTATCCTTATCTCCGCCGCCTCGGCCTCGACCTCGGCGAGCTTGAGGGTGAGTTCGCGTTCCCTCGCGGCGTCCTCGGGGGTTCGGCTCTTCGATTTATAGCGGTCGCGCAAGCTCTTTATACGTTCGGCGGCCCGCTTTCGGACGCGCTCGCGGTCGGACTTGAAATCCTCGCCGCGCACGTAGTCTCGCACTTGCTTCACCTTCGCCTCGGAGAGGAGGTCGGAGATCACCTCCGCCGAACTCCGCTTGAAGTCTTTGTCGTTCTTGTCGTCGGCCACGCTGTATAACCTCCCGCATACGGTCGAGCATATTGTATCGTCCGGGGCGCGGAAGATTACACGGAGTTCCTCGCGCTCTTCCGACCGTACGTGAGCCGCCGCCACAGCCATTCGGCGGGGCCGATGGAGAAGCGTTCGAGGTACACGGGACTCAAAGCGAGCTGCGCGGCGAGGAGGAGGAGCGCGACGGCGAGCGAAGCCGTTATCCCAAGCTCTCCGTAGATCGCGAGTCCGTAAAAAATCGCCGTCATGACGACGCTTTGAAGGAGATAATTGCTGAGCGCGAGCCGCCCGACGGATGCGAGCCGGTGCGCGACCGCGCCTTCGGGACGGCGAAATACAAAGAGGGTCATCGCGGCCATGTATCCGATGGCGAGGAGCGGCGCCCCGGCCATCCAGAAAGTTGCTCCGAGGAGTCCGGCGAGGCCCACGGCCGCCGGGTCGAGGACGGTGGTGATGGCGTACGCGGCGTTCAATGGAAGCCCGATGGAGAACCCGACGACGGCGGCCTTCTTTATTCCGGCGCGGTGGGAGCGGGGGTCCCGCATCCACCCGGCTCGGGCGACGGCGGCTCCGGCGAGCATCATCGCGAAGACGAACGGGAGGATGAAGAAGGCTCCGAAAGCGAGGAGGGAGAGTTCGCGAAGACGTTGCATAACCATCTCCGGGTACGAGCCGGAGTTGTACGCCTCGAAGGCCGACTCGGAAACCCGCTCGGCGAACGGGAAGGTTCCGGCCCCCGACTGCGCTATTTGATCCGGATCCCCGACGGCGAGGAAGACCGCGAACAAAGCCGTCGCGGCGAGAAGCAAAGCGAGCGGAAGCCCGACGGCGATGCCCGCCCATATGAGCAAAGTCTTCGGCCTCCTCCGCCGGAAGAGTATGAGGACGAAGCCCATAAGCCCGTACGCGAGCAAAATGTCGCCGCTCCATATGAGGGTCGCGTGGACGAGTCCGAAGAGCGCGAGAACCGACACCCTTTTGAGAAGGAGCCTCCCGGAGGACTCGCCGCGCTCCTCGGCGCGCATCCCCTGCCACGCGAAGCCGAGTCCGAAGAGGAAGGCGAGCGTGCTTATAAACTTCCCTTCGGCGAAGGCGGAGATGAGGAACTCGACGATTCGATCGTACACAGGCAAAGGCTCCGCCGGGGCGGTCGGGAACAATTTCTGGGTGCCGCTGAAAATGCCGATGTTCACGAGGAGTATCCCGACGATGCCCATCCCCCGAAGCACATCGAGGGCGACGACCCGCTCCGAACCCCGAACCGGGGAAACCCTTCCGCTCGTCTCCACACCGCTCTCCTCGCGTCGCTCCACTTTCCACCCGGCACTTTATCCTCGGGCGGAACGCGCCGCATCGGTCCTCGGGATGATTCGAGCCGACACGGTTGCGAAGGTGTTTCGATTCTGTTCCACCCACTACATTTTGTGGAAGTTTCCGGCGAGGCTTGTAAATTCCGCCTCGTTATAAGGTAGCATTCCCCTTCCGGTCGCAAGAAGCGGCGACGAAGAGAATACCGTGGAGCCCGAGGGGGGTGGCATGGCGCGAGGGGTTTCCGCCGCGGACGCGGCGTGTGAAAGCTATCGCACGGCGACGAGGAAAGCGTCCGGCGAGGCGAGGCTGCCATACGTCCCCGCCCTCGACGGACTTCGGGCTTTGGCGGTCGTCGCGGTTCTTCTTTATCACGCGGGTCTCGCGTGGATGCCGGGCGGTTTCCTCGGGGTCGAGGTCTTCTTCGTCATAAGCGGCTTCCTCATCACCTCGCTCCTCCTCGCGGAATACCGGAGGACGAGCCGCATAGACTTAAAACGTTTCTGGTTCCAGCGGGCGAGGCGCCTCCTCCCCGCCGTCTTCCTCATGATGGCCGCGACCATCGCCTTCGCCGTCGCGTTTTTGCCGGAGGAGGTGGCGGGCCTCCGCGCCGATGCGCTCGCGGCGACCGGGTATGTGACGAACTGGCATCTCGTCTTCGCGCAGGAATCGTACTTCGAGGCCGTCGGGAGGCCGTCGCTCTTAAAACACCTTTGGTCGCTCGCGGTCGAGGAGCAATTTTTATCGTGTGGCCCGTGGTGGTGGCCGCCGGACTCGCGCTTCTCCGGCGCGGAGGGGTGCTTGCGATGACCATTCTCGGCTCGCTCGCCTCCGCCGCGCTCGTCGTGTACCTTTTCGAGCCAGGCGTGGATCCGTCGCGGATTTATTACGGCACCGACACCCGCGCCGCCGGGCTTCTCATCGGGGCGGCCCTCGCGTTTTTCTGGCTCCCCGGCAAAGGCTTCCGCCACCCGAACACCGGAGGGGCGACGGCCTTCGGGGGGAGGCTCCGGCGGAAGCTCGGGTGGATGCGCCCCGCCGCCCTCGATGCCGCCGGACTCGCCGCCCTCGGCTCGCTCGTGTGGCTGTCTTTGAATCTCGGGGAGTTCGACCCGTTTCTATATAAAGGCGGCCTTCTTTTCGTCTCTCTCGCGACGACGATGGTACTCGCGGCGGCGGTTCATCCGCACGCGCATCTCGGCTTTCTCGGAGTCGGGCCGTTGCGGTGGATCGGGGTTCGCTCGTACGGCATATATCTTTGGCATTGGCCGATCTTCATGGTCACCCGCCCCGGCCTCAACGTCGCCCTCGAAGGCGGGGAACTCCTCGCCGTCCGCCTCGCCGCGACCGTCGCCCTCGCCGACCTCTCATACCGATACGTCGAGACCCCCCTCCGGCGCGGCTCGCTCGGCAAGGCGTGGCGCGACCTCCGAAGCTCTCGCGGATACCGGAAGATACGCCTCGGCGTGCAATGGAGCGCGGCGACCGTCGCATGCTCCGCATTCTGCGTCGTCCTCGCCGTGAACATCGTCTCCGCCGAAGCTCCCGACCGCCCCAGCTTCCTCGACAAAAGCCCCATCGAAGCCGAGGTTTCGGCGAACCGGAGCGAGGAAGCCCCGCCGAACAACGCGGACGAAGCGAACCGCGCCCCGGAAAACGGCGAAGCCACCGAGCCGGAGGATACCGGTGCATCCGGCGCTCCTTCGCCGCTCCTTCGCCGCTCGAAGGGCCGGTGACGGGCATCGGGGACTCGGTGATGCTCGGGGCTTCCGACATACTGGAAGAGGATATCGAGGGCTTCACCGTGACGGACGCGGCGACGGGGATGCAAGCCGCCGACGCCATCGAAATCTTGACCGACCGGCGCGATGCGGGAGAGCTTGGCGAGGCCATCGTCGTCCACATCGGAAACAACGGCCCCATCACCGAAGAGGAGTTCGAGGAGATCGTGTCCATCCTCGAAGACACGCCGCGAGTCGTCTTAGTGAACGTCCGGGCGCCGCTCTCGTGGGAGGCGTCGAACAATGAGCTTCTCCGGGAGAAAGACGAGGAGTACGAAAAGATCACGGTCGTTGACTGGAATTCGGCGAGCTACGGCCACCCGGAATATTTCTGGGACGATGGCATCCACGCCCGCCCCGAGGGGGCGGAGGTATACGCCGAACTCATCGCCGAAAGTTTGGGGAGATGAAAGCTATGGCGGCTCCCGGAATGACACCGAGTCCGGAAAGGAGCGGCCAGCCGGATTCGGCATAAGTGGCCCGGCCCTCGGCGCGGGTGGCATACTATCAGCCGAGGCTGAAATGCCGACGGCGCGAAACCCGCTCTATTCACCGTTTCCGGCGGCTTTCTCCACGTCCTCCACGGTGATGCGCCCGCCGGAACCCGTGCCCTCGACGGATGCGAGGCTCACGCCGAGTTCCTTCGCCTTTCTTTCCGCCGCCTCCGTCGCCTCGCCCTCCGCCTCTCCGTCCTTTGCCGCGTTTTTCACTCCGCTTTCGACGGTTTCGAGGACGCTTCGAAGGCTTTCCGGGTTTTCGTCCACGGCTTCGAGGATGCGTCCGAGAACGACGGTGAGTTTGTCGAGGTCGAGGTCGAGGGTGAGTTCGGCTTCGAGGTTCTTTATTTCTATGTCGAGAAGCCCGGATATCTCCAAATTGACTTCTTCGATCTTGAGCTGCCGAGCATCGAGCGAGAGACCTTCCCCGGAGCCAGCTTTCCCGCCTCGCTTCCCCCGACCATCATGCTTTGAACCTTCGCGGTGGGCCATGAACGATCTCCTCCCGTTTTGAAAGGAATATTCCCGCGAGAGGGCGCGGCGAACAAAAAGCGGCGAACCGACTCACACGAACTTCTTGTAAACCCCGATGTTCGTGGTGTCGCGCACGCCGAGCGCGTCTTTGAGTTCGTTCAAAGTCGCGCCGCGGCGGAGGATGTTTATGGCGAAGGTGTGGCGGAGCATCATCGGGTATACGCGAGGCATCCCGACTTGCTCGCACCGCTTCAAAATCGCGTTCTGAAGCGACTTCGAGGTGACGACGGGACGCGCGGCGCGGCCCACGATGAGTTCGGGAGTCTCGTCGTTTCGGAAGTCGAAGTATTCGCGGAGGGCTTCGACGGTTTCGGGGGTGAGGCGAAGCGCCCTCGGAGCGAGGTGCGATCCGTGGCCGCCGAGTTGAATTTGCCTTTCTTCGAGGTCGAGGTCGCTTCGGAGTACGCCGCGAATTTCGCTCACCGTCACTCCCGTTTCGATCATGAGCCGGATCATGACGGCGTCCCTCGCGTCGTCGCGCTTTTTCACCGGGAACGAGAGGAGGCGCCCCGCTTCTTCGGCTTCGAGGAAGGTTATTTTCTGATCGAGCGGCTGGTGCATCGGCTCGATGGGGTCGAAGTCGAGTGGGGCGTCCGTGCTTCGCCTCACCCAGTCGAGGAAGCGCCGAACCGCCGCGTCCTTCCGGTACACGGTGAAGGGGCGTCGCTTCTCTTCGAGGAGGTGGTTCCGGAAATCCATGACGTTCCCGGTTTTCACGTCGGTGATCTCCACGACATTTTTCGACGAGAGGAAGGCGGCGAATTCGCGGAGGTCGGTCCGGTAGAATTCGGCGGTGCGCGGACTGGCGTCGGCGGAGTCGGCGAGTTCGGCTGAGAATTCCTCAACGAGGTCCACGACTTTCATGCAACGTATTCTACCGGGAACTCGCCTGATATACTCCCGCGAGTATGTTCAGGACTTTGTGGGGATCCATCACGATCATCGCCCTCGCCGCGCTCGTCATGACCGCGCTTCCGATTCTGCCTGTCGAAGAGTCGGCCTCCGCCGAATTGAAACCCGTCGCCATCGAACAGGCCGGATCCCTCCTCGGCGAGAACGACGCGCCCCTCGTGAACCCGGAGGAGGCGAGGGAAGAACCGGCTTCCGGCGGCGAGGCCGGGGTGATGAGCCTCTCGGTCCCGAAGCTCGACATCGAGAACCTTTCGATTCCACAAGGTTCGACGCAAAAAGAACTCGACGACGAGGGGATCATCCACATGGCCGGGAGCGGGGTTCCGTGGCGCGACGGCTCGAACACGTTCATAGTCGGCCACGCCCTCGGCTTCATGCAAACAGAGGTTCCGTACGTTTTCTACGAACTCGACGAGATGGAGCCGGGCGACGAGATCCTCATAGCCGCCCCGAACGGCAACGAGTTCACCTTCGAAGTCTACGACCAAATGGTCGTCCGCCCGGAGGATTACTGGGTGACGTACCCCTCACGCAACGAAGAGACGACCGTCTCGCTCCAAAGCTGCACGCCGATACCGACCTTCGAGAAGCGACTCATCGTTCAAGGAAGGCTCGTGGCTTAGCGGTTCGCCTTCGGCGAGCCGCGCTTGTCAGCCCGCTTCGCTCATCAGCATTTCAGCCTGTCAGCATTTTTCGACGGCGGCTTCCCATCGCGTCTTCTCGCCCGGAGATCAAATACAGCCGCACAACGTCACCTGTCCAACGAAGAGAGCGGCCCGAAAGGCCGCCCCCTGAAACCTGAAGCCCGATGCCTGAAACCTCTAAACCCAAATATCCGACGTCACGTCGCCGCCGGGATATCGCATCTCATGTGCGCGGGCCGCGCCCTTCGGCTCGGTGCCGAAGTCCACGTAGAAATTCTCGTCTATGTTCATGCCGCCGTTTTCGGTGTCGCAGTTTATTTTGAGGAGATACGAGCCTTTGTCGGCGATGTCGGGATAAAACTGGTTGTCCCACGAACTGTAAAGTGAGTTCGTGACGTAAAGCCGCTTCCCGTCGAGGGAAAGCTGGAGCATTTGCGGGCCGCCCTCGAGTTTGCGTCCCTTCACTTCCCCGCCTTTCCCGAGGAGGCCGCCGCACCATACTTGTCCGGTGAGCTTCGGATTCGATGGATCGCTTATGTCGTACTGGCGGAGGTCGCCGTGGAGCCAGTTCGAGAAATAGAGGTATTTGTCGTCCATCGAAATGAGGAGGTCGGTGATGAGGCCGGGGAGCGGCATCGGGAAGTTCTCGATGTCTATGGACTCCACGTCTATGACTTTCTCGACGCTCCACGAGCCGTTCTCTTTCTCCCAGTGGAACATGTTCGAGGAGAGCGCGGCTCCGACGAAGCCGTGCGTGCTTTCGGGGTCGTGGTGGAAACGGACTTCGAGCGGGATGAGTCCTTCCTCGCCGAGATCCACGCTTTGGACGATCTCGTGCTTCTCCCAGTCCCAGAAATGGAGTTGCCGCCCATACTTCCCGGCGGCCACGTCGTTCGGGTCGAATCCTTGCTTGAACGTGTTTGGCGCGCCCCATTCACTCGACACCATCGCGTTGTGGCGCGGCTGATACCAGAAATCGTAGTTGAACTTCATCGGGTTCTCGCCGTTTTGACTCGCCGCCGCGCCCTTCTCCCACCGACCGGCGACCTCGAAGTCCTCGTCGAGGAGGAGGAAGCCGCCGGGGCCGTTCCCCTCACCGTCCCCGAGCATGGAGATCATGACATGCCCGTCAGCCAAACAATGGACGGTGTGCGGCGCGGTGAGATTCGTCTTTTCGACGATCTCCTCCGGCTCGATGACTTTGTGTATCTTCGGCGAACGGGCGTCCGACGTGTCTATGATGTGGACGCGGCTCGACCCGATCCCCGGCACGACGAGGTACTTCCTTTCCTTCACCTCGTCGTCGTGGCACGAACTGCACGCGTTCCACCCGAAATGATGAAGCTCGTCCCCGAGGTTCGGCATCGGGGTTCGGGCGACAACCTCGGAATACGTGTCCGAATCCGGGTCGACGTCCACCGTCGCGAGATAGTCCGGCTCCTCGACATCCGTCCCGACGTAAAGCGCGACCGTATAAAGAACTTTCTCCGGCTCGGCCTTCATCGCCTCCGCCGGGGTCGCATACCCCGGCCCCTGGCAAGCATGTCCTTCGGCCATTCCTTCCTCCTTAATTCGCTTTCCCAAATCACCGTCACTATACCGCATCTTCGATATGTCTATTTTTTGGATAGGCAAAGTTTGTAGCGATGCGCTTTATGTCGCGCCGGAATGCGGGGGCGCGGAGGGTATGGAGACGCATAAATGGGGTTCGAACGCGAGAGTCGCATCGCCGATGGATTGGCGGGTCGGAATAACCACGAAGCGGGCGGCACGGAACCGGGGCTATTCCTTCTCATTCGCCGAGGGCCGAAGAGGCGACTCCTCACCGCAAAGACGCGGCATCGGAACATCTCCACGCGGATAGGAAAGAAAGCGAAGCGGCAAAAAAGGCTAAAAGCGCGGCTTTCTTCGAAAGTCGCCGTCAGCTTCGTTTGAGGAGGTGGCGCTCTATTTTGTCGTGGGCGGCGTTTATTTCCGCCGACACCCTTTCCGCTCGTACACGTTTGTCGGGGTCGGAGAAGCGGTCGGGGTGGTATTTTTTTATGAGTTCGCGGCGTTTGCGATCCACCTCCGAGAGGCTCGCGCCCGGCACGAGGCCGAGGCGGTCATAGCCGCGAAGAACCTCCGGCGGATACTTTATCCCGGTGAACGCCGAGGAAGCCGAGGAACGCCATCTGGAGGAGCGAGACTCGTCGCGGCTTTTGTCTTCACGGCGACCGTAGTTCGGGTCTTCTTCGTGGGCGGATTCTTCGTCGGCTTTTCTTTGTTCTTCGGAGATTCGCCATTCCTCGGAGGCTCCGCGCCATGCGTCGCCGAGCGCGCCTTTGAGGGACTCGGTGCTTCGGCGGCCCGAGCGGACGGCTTCGTTGAAGCGCTCGTCGTCTTGGAGGTTCGAGACGAACCCGCGGGCGATGCGTCCGAGTCGGCGGGGGATACTCATCGGTTCTCCCGGTTCTCCCTCTCGGACTCCCACCGCTCGGAGAGCGGGCCTCGAATGACGCGGGTCTCGTCTTGATTTTCGGAGTCGGAGGCGTCGGAGGTTTCCCCCTCCTCGACGCGGTCTATGATCTGTGTTTCATCCCCGGCTTCCGAGGTGGTTCGCTCCCCCTCGTCGTCATTCGCGGAGGCATCGTATTCCGAGCCGTTCCTCGGGAGGCCGAAGAAATCCCGGACGTGTTCGATGTCTTCGAGGCCGTCCTCGGCGGTGGAGATGCGACGCTCCTCGTTCGAAATCCCGGTGTCGCGGGCTTCGCGGGCGCGGCGGATTTGTCCTTCGAGGTCACGCACGACGTTCTCGGTTTTATCCTGCAATTCCTTGATGCGCCTCCGGCGGAGATTTATCTCGGAGTTCAGTTTCGAGTCGCGCGCCCGTGTGGAAGTCGCAAGATCCTCGATGTTAATCCCGGCGGCGACGAGGGTTTGGCGGACGATCCGGACGGCGGACGAGCGCGGAACCTCCGGGGGGAGGTGCTTTATGATCTCCGCCGCGCGCTCGACGGTGAAGCTGCCGCTCGTCTCCTCGATGCGCTCTTCCTCGTATCCTTCCTCTTCTTCGCCGTATTCGTATTCCTCGTTGAAATCGTCGGAGGAATAAACACTCGTATGCTCTTCCTCGTCCGGCGGCCCGAAGACCCGCGAGAGGAACCCCTTCGGCCTCTCCTCGCTCATCGCAGCGTCACCTGCTCGGGGTCGGGGATGGACTCGACGGCATACGAAACGTCATCGAAGCTCTTCTTGAAAAGCGCGACCCGCTCCTTGAGGCGCATAAGCCCCGAGTCGAGCGCGTACGGGTTCATGCTCGCGTCGAGGGTGAGGAGGTCGCCGCGGAGGCTCCCGAGGAGGCTCTCGGCCCCTTCGAGTTGCGCGTTCACGAGGCTTATGCCGTTGAGCATGTCCTCATACCCGTCGAGCTCGCCCCGGCGACCCGAGAGCGCGCTCTCGAACGTCGTCCGAAGCGCCGAGCCTTCTTCGAGGTCGTGGATGTCGCGTTCGAGGCTCTCGATGCGCCGGGCTATCTCCTTCCGGTCGACGCGGTCGAGGTGGCTCCGGAGGGCGGCGCGTCGGCGGGCGAGCTTCGCCGCGCTCTCGACCTCTTCGACGATGGTGTGGATGTCATCCTCGAGCATCGGGTGGTAGTCGTCGGGGAGAAGCTCCCAGCTTTCGAGGAGACCGTTTTGAAGCTCGGCGAGGCGGGTCATTTGCGGGGCGGCTATTTTGTCCTCCCTCGCGACCCGTTTCAGTTCGTATGCGTTCTCGCGGGAGCGCTTGTGAAGCTCGCGCCTCGCGTTCCCCTCGCGGTCGAGGAGGCGCTTCCCGGCGAACGTCGCCCCGAGGCCGCACACTCCGGCCAGGAAATACGCCGCGTCGGCGAAGGCGAAAACACCGAGTCCCGAGAACGCCCCGAGCGGGGCGAGGCGGAGCATGAGGCTCGACGCGCCCTTTCCGGTGGCTCTCGATGCACGTCGGGATTTAGGCACGCGAATCCCCTTCCTCTCTTTGTCCGGCTTCCTCCGTCGGGGCGGAGTCGTTTGGAACGTCGCTGTTCGGCGAGGCTTCTATTTGATCCGGCTCGCGTAATCCCATTTGAAGCTCCATGTCCTCGAGTTCGCGCTCGGCGTCGAGGCGCTTCACGTCGATCTCGGCGGCGGCGATCTGGCGATCCGTGTCGCTCGTCCCAAGCTCCCCCACAGCCTCGGCCTCATACGAGGCTTGGCGGATGGACTGGCGGGCTTTGTCGAGGTCGCGCGAGGAGTCGGAGAGGGAAATTTCGGCGCGGGCATCGTTGGCGGTGCGGAGCGCCTTCGCCCTTTGATGCTCCTCCATGAGCGCGGCCCGCTCGCGCACGACGTTGTTGTATCTCTTCTCCTGTTCGCGGAAGGCCCGCTCCATATCCTGCGAGCTGTTCCGGGCCTCTTCCAAACGCTCCTCGATCTCCACGAGGCTCGTATGGGCCTCCTGTTTTTGCTGGAGGACTTCGATGGCCGCTTCGCGCTGCCCTCGGGAGGCGAGCTCCTTCGACTGCCGCTCCTTCGCGACGATGATCTTCTGCTTCGAGGCCGCGTCGTTGGTCAGCATCTTCTCGTACGCCATCGTGCGGGCGGCGGCCACTTGAAGCTTCTTCAAATTGTCGAGTTCGTCCTGAACGACGTTCTCCAAGAGGATCTCCGGGTTGCGATTCTCGACCCCCGAGAGGAACTTCCCGAAAAACCCGCGTATTGCTCTGGTTAGTCTTCCCATCTAAGCCGAATGCTCCCCGATCGTTGCCTTGTCTGTAAACTCATCCGATTATAGCATCGGTGGTGGAGCGTCTTTAACGCTCCGAACCTTCCGCCAATCCTACGAGACACCACGGACTTTGTTTCCCCGTCACCCCGCTTTTAATCACGAAGAACTCCCTTTCGTTCGCGCCCGCGCGCATCCCGCCTTCGGACATGGGCATGTCCTTTCGCGTCGTGCCGCCGAATGCGGCTTCGGGCGAATGAAGCGATGGCGCGGCATCGCCGCTCGCTGTGACAAAAACGAAATAATGACACTCTGGGATAGTCCGGAAAACTCAGCGGGCGGCGCGGTACCGTTTCTCGCGGGGGGTGTCGCCGCCGGAGATGACGATCGCACTCTTCGACTCGACCTCGAAGGCGGCTTCGAGAGCCTGTCCGGCGGCGGTGAGGAGGTCATTGGCGTTCCGGGCGTCGCGAGGGTATATGGCCGCCCCGGCCCGCGTCTCGCTCGCGCCGAGGGAGCTTGCCGCCGCGAGGGCGCGCCGGGCGGCGCTCTCGACTTCGCGGTCGTTCGCGCCCGAGAGGACGAAACCGAAGACCGCCCCTTCGCTGAGGAGGACGGGGGTGGAGATCCTCGCCCGGACCCTTTCGAGGAGGGTGTCCACATCGCCCACGTCCCGGCCCGGATCCACGATAACGACCGCGACTTGTACGCCCCGCCGCTGTTTCAATTCATCCTCGACCATCCTCGCGAGCGTCGCCCCGTCATCGTCATCTCCGCCGCGGCGATCTTCGGCGGCGTCATCGTCGTCGCGAGCTTTGGAAGAACCGCCCGCCGCCCCGGATGAAAAAAGCACGAACACCCCGACGAGGAGCAAAACCCCGAGGCGGTAGAAAACGAGCGGGGCCGTCCCGGCGGTGTCCACCCCCGCGTTGAGGAGGCCGGGGAGTATCGCCATCGAATAGCAAAAAAGCACGCTGACCAGCGCGACTATCCCGACTTGCCGCGAGCCGTGCAACGCGGCTGCCATGAGGAGCGGGAGGAAAAGCAGATAAAGCTCGCTCGAAAGTCCGCCCGAGAAGAACGTCATCATCGCGACGGAGGCGGCGAGGAGAATGCACATCGCGCCCGAGAAGCCGTTTGAAAACTGCTCTTCGGGGAGGAGGATCATCGCCACGAACGCCGTTACGGCGACCGAGGCGGCGAGATAGAAAAGCACGTATGAGACCGCCGGCTCATAGTACGAGCTGTGGATCAAAACCAAAGAAGCCCCGACGAGAAGCAGATAGAAAGCACTCATGACCTTCATGCTCCGCGCGTTTTTCTGTACGTTGTCGCTCACGGTCGAAGTATCATACGCTTATAAATCCTCCCACGCCACCCGAAATCCCCCGAAGCACCCCTCATCCCCCGACGACGGCAGGCACGCTCTCTTCGACCCGCTCCTCGCCTTGTATGGTCGAAAACCTCCACACCGGCTCGCCGCCGGAGACAGAGTCGAGGCCCGCCGCCGTCTCCGAGCCGGGGTTCCCTTCGAGAACCGCCCCGACTTCCCCGGCCTCCTCCAATGCCTCGCCGCTGTCGAGAAGTTCCTCGGCGGGCGGAAGCGCGCTCTCCGAGAGGAAAGCGATGTCCTCCTCGGGGAGCTCTTGCTCGGGATCCATGCCGACCGAGCCGCCTTCATAGGAGACGGTCGCAACCGCCCCCGCCGACTCGGAGACGTACGTATACAGCCACCCCGGAGAGTTCCCCTCCGCGTCGAGCTGCGGCGTCGCCGCGGCGATGGCATACAATTCGGCGTCCCCGTTCCACTCCGCCGCCCGCTCGTCGGCGGCCTCGACGTTCGAGAGGGCCGTCGAACCGCCCCCCGCCGTCGTCTCCTCGGGAACCACCGTGGGCGTGTCAGCCTCCGAGCATCCGGAAGCGACGACGAAAACGAGCAATATGACCATGAGCATCTTCCGCATATCGCCGCCGAGTTTACTTCAATATTTGGCGGCATGCCGGGGCCGCAGAGGCCACACCGTGTTATCTTGGAAAAAGGAGCCAGCCTTGCGAGAAAACCTCACACACCACGGAAGAAGCTCGGGGCGCGTCTTCTCCGCCTTCGTCTTCTCCGTCTTCCTCGCGGCGGCCTTCGTCCTCGCGTCCTGCGCGGGCGGCGGAGGCTCGAACCCTCAAACACAACCCGAAACCACGCCCGAGGCGACCGCCGAGGCGACCGAGGAGGAGCGAATGCTCGAAGCCACGCAGATAGACTCCGGAAGCCTCGGACAAGGCGGCGCCGAGCCACGCGCCGTCGTCGCCTCGTCGCCCGAAACGATCTCGGCGGCCACGGGCATACAAAGCCTCCGGGACGCGGAAAGCACGACGGCGAGCGGCGGCGAGAAAGTATACGTGGCCGTTTTATGGGGGGAGAAGAACACCGGAGGATACGCTGTCGAGATCGAAGGTGCGAGCCTCGAAGGGGAGAGGGTGGAGATCTTCCTCGCCCTCCAAAGTCCGCCGGAGGGGGCCATCGTGAGCCAGGCTTTGACGTACCCGTACGCCGTCGCCGCGCTCGGCGGCCTCGACCCCGCGAACAAAGACTTCGTCCTCACCGACCAAAGCGGGCGCGAACTCGAATGGCCCGTGGAGACGGCGTAGCTCGCTTCGCTCGCCAGCGGTTGGCCGTCAGCTTTTCGCTTCGGGCGCGGACTTCGGCTCCCGTGAAGCCGCTGCGCGAACGAGCGGCGCCGTCACGGCACGGATCTCTCCCCCGGAAAACACGCTCCATCCGTGAACAAAAAGCTGATAGCTGACAGCGGAGTTCATGAAGATTGATCCACCCAACGGGCGAGATCCCGGTCGGCGAGTACGGTCTGTGAGGCGGAGTATTTCCTGAAGCCTGAAACCTGATGCCTGAAGCCCGGTTTGAAGGAGG
>JACCWD010000094.1 GCA_013697825.1 Rubrobacter sp. | reverse complement strand
GCGGCGATCGCGCGCCCGCAAGCGCCGCCATGCCCTCGGAGGCAGCGGAGCCTGCGCGCGGAGGCCGGTGCGGAGGCGGGTGGGCGTCATGGAGGAATGGCGGTGTTCGTGACAAGCGACCCACTAGGCGAGTACTACCCACTTATCCACAATTCTAGCTTGACAAACCTGCGGCGCAAGTGGTATAGGCATCCAAGTTCACAAGATACTGTTTTAATTGAACGAGCCTTCTTACTTGTTGCTAGGGGATAATTACCTTTGCCAACAACCAAAAACCAAAAACCGGAGCGACCGAAGGGAGCGACCCACAAAAATACGTAGTTTGAGTGATGCGCCGGAGGTGGCTCCGAGTGTACTCTTCACTATCGGCGGGGATTCGAAAGCGGGGATATGGAGCGTTCGAAGACGGCGGAATCGAACTCGGGTCGGGCGTTGCGGGGCGTGGTCATGATCTCGCAGGGGAGGGCGGCGCTTTGGAGGTGAATCGCCGGGGGGAAGGAGGACGCGCCGCGAGGCGGGTGGCGTAGTCTTTGTGCGCGGCGTTCTTCGCCATGACCATTCTCGTCTATGCGCTTGTGTTTCTCAACGATGCGGACATTGTCCGGGGCGGGCTTCCTTTCCTCGGGATCTCGAGCGCGGTCGTCGGCGCGCTCGTCGCAAGCCGCCAGCCGAGGAACGTCGTAGGTTGGATCTTCCTGGGAAGCGCGGTTTTCTCCACGGTGCGTGCCCTCTTCGGAGAGTACGCCATATACGGGATCGAGACGTCGCCCGGCACTCCATTCGCGGAGGCATCGGCGTGGATTTCACTCTTCCTGCGGACGCCGGGGCCGGTTCTCGGTTTCGTGATCGTACCGCTCTTTTTCCCGAACGGAAGGCCGCCCTCGCGCAGGTGGAACATTTTCGTGTGGACGATACTCGCGACGATGCCCTTGTTCATGTTCTTCGACGCTTTCACGCCCGGCGTCGCCGTGTACGGGACGAACATCCCCAACCCGCTCGGACTCGACGCGCTCGCGCCGTACGCGGACACCCTCCGGATCCTCCTCATCGTATGGCTCGTGAGCGTCATTTTCGCCGCCGCCGCGATCCTCCCGATATGGTTCGCCCTCAACGGCCCGATAGACAGGAACTTCCCGATCTTCTTCGTGGTCGTGGACTCGCTCATCGTCGCCGGAATCCCCGCCGCGGCCGGCATCGCCATCCTCCGATACCGCCTCTACGACATAGACGCCGTCATAAACAAAACCCTCGTATACGGAGCTTTGACGACCTCCCTCGCCGCGGTGTATTTCGGCCTCGTCGTCGGCTCCGAGTACGTGCTTCGAGACCTCGTCGGGGAAGATTCGCAGATCGCCATCGTCGCCTCGACACTCGCCATAGCCGCCCTTTTCACGCCGTTTCGGCTTTCGATACAAAACTTCATAGACCGCCGCTTTTATCGGAAGAGATACAACGCCCGCGAGACCCTCGAAGCCTTCTCCTCGAAGCTGCGCGAGGAGACGGATCTCGACGAGCTTGCCGACGACCTCGTCTCCGTCGTCGAGAAGACGATGCAGCCGGAACACGCTTCGCTGTGGCTGGCTGCGGATTCCGGAAGCGCGGAAAGAGCGGGTTCGGATGCGCTGGCGGGTTTGAAACCCGCCCCTACGAGGACGCTTCGGGGGTCGGGATGAATGCCGCGAATGGCGAACGGGCGGCGTTCCCGCGATGCGCGGTTCTTTCGCGCCGCTGTTTCGTCCTCGTTTCTCGAAAAGATTTTCACGGATCCGGCTTCGTAACGCGTCCCGTAACGTTCACCGGACGCATCACCCTTAACATGGGACACATGGAGTACATGGAGGAAAGATGACGACGAAGACGAGAGACAGCGAAGGAAGAGAGGGATTCTGGAGGAGCCTCCTCGGGCGCGACGGGAGGCCGCCGCGAACCATCGAGGCTCCCGAGGCCGAGGAGGCGGAGGCTCCGCGCCCGGACGCGCTCGATGCGCCCGAGATAGACATCTCTCCGAACGACCCGATCCTCGCGTACCTCGCGAGCGTCTCGGGGGCGGTGGAGGTCGAGAACATAAGGCTCGACTCCCCGGCGGTGCGCTCGATGCGCGAGGCCGGGATAAAGATGGTCGTGCCGCTCGTGAGCCAGGGGGAATTGATCGGCATCCTCAACCTCGGGCCGCGCCTCTCCGAGCAGGAATACTCCTCCGACGACCGGAAGCTCCTCAACGACCTCGCCTCGC
>JACCWD010000069.1 GCA_013697825.1 Rubrobacter sp. | reverse complement strand
CGCTCCTCGGCGCGGCGAACGAGCGGGGCCACCGCGTCCTCGTCGCGGCCTCCGGGAACCTCGGAGCATCGGAGGAGGCGCTTTCCGAGGCGGTGAATCGCGGCGTCATCCCATTCAAGGGGAGGCTCTCGGCGAAGGCGGTTTCGGAGGCTTTGGCGGGGGAGGCTCCCTCCGGCGGCGCGTCGTATGGCGACTTGCGTGAGGGATGATCCTTCGGTTCGCCGGGCATCCGGTTTCAGGAAATGCTTCCCGGTCGAGTCGCCCTCGTCGACGGAGACTTCGACGACGCGGTGGATCAAGCATCTCCGAGCCGGGAGCGCGGGCATCCCCGCCCGCAACGCCGAGCGGCCCCGTGCGAGCGGGTTCGAGAGCGGACGGGTCGACCACCCGCCCCTACGAGGGTGCGGCGATGGTCACGAACTCCGTTTTGGAAAACACCATCGGCGCGTCTTTGCGAGCGCGCGGGGGAACGCGGAACCCGGTCGTCGGACTCGGCATGGCACGTCTCGCCCATAAAACCGGGAGTCGGAAGTGGCTCCCGGCTTCCCCTTCGCCGAGACCTTCGTCTCCCGCCCGGCAAACCCACGCCGGACTCGAACGAAGCGACGGGATCGGCGCGGATGCCGCGCCGTGCCTTCCACGCCTCCCAGCCATATCCCGTTTCGTAAAGAATCCGGACACGGCGAACGCCGTACGGGGGGCGTGCGAATGGCTCGGCTCCCGAAATATATAATCCGCACATGTCCACAAGCCTTCGATCCCTCGCCGCGCTCACGCTCGGGTGCGTATTCGCGGCGACGATATTCGGTTTCGGCTCGGCGGTGTTCTCGTTTCAAATGTCCGCCGACGGGGACGACGCCCGCACGCAACTCATCCTCATAACCCGCCTCGCCGTCTTCGTCGCCCTCGCCCTCACCCTCGTCTTCAAAGGCGGATGGCGCGGGGTCTTCGCCGCGATAACGATGACCATCGCCGCCACGACCATCGAGTGGCTCCTCTTCCCCGTCTCATACGAGTTCGCCCTCGCGCAGTCCCCCGCGATGATGGAAAGCGGCCCCGAGAGCGTCGTCCGGCCATCGTACGGACTATGGGCGATGGAGGACATCATCGGCGTCGGGCTGTGCTCCGCCCTCGCGCAGGGACTCCGCATGATGGCCGGAGTCAACCCGAACGCGACGCCGGATGAATAAAACCGGGAGTCGAGAGGTCGCATCGCTTCGCTCGCTTCGGGAGTCGGGAAATGCACGAGGCGGCACCCCATACCGGCATTGGCACGTCCGAGTTCGGCGAGAGTTCTTCAGGCGGAAAGGCGAGGGTGTCCGAAGAAAGACAGTCGAGAACCACTCGACTCCCGAAGCGGAACGACGAAGGCGAAGCCGAAGGGGCGGAGCGCCTCCCGGCTCCCGGTCTTCATCCCGACTCCCGCCCCTCGTCGGAGGGCTTCACCACTTCGATCTCCTCGTCCTCATCGAAATCGAGGAGATAAACCTCCCCCGTCGCCGTGAACTCGAAGCGATCTTCGGGGAGTATTCCGTCCTTCGAGTCCTCGACCTCGACCCCGGTTATGAGCTTCCCCCGCCCTTTGCAACGTCGGCACTCGACGGGTCGCCACTCGGCTCCATCGTCGCCGCGCCCGTCGCAGTTCGGGCATTCGCGAAAGGAAGTGAAGCGGATGGTGATCTTTCGGGTCATGGGGTCGCTTCGGTCTTTTTAGTTCTAGGTTCTCGGTTCTTAGTTTTTAGCCGAGAACCGAGAACTAAAAACCAGAAACCGGAGCGGAGCCGAAGGCGAAGCGACCTCACAAATACAACCCGCTCGGGAGGTACGGAAACAATGTCCCCGGCTCGCCCTTTATACATATCGGACCGTCGGGTTTCAGCGACAGTCCGGCTTCGAGGGCGATGTCCACGGCCCACTTTTGTCGGGCGGTGATCCACCTCGCCGTGGACTCGACACCGGGCCTCCCGTCCGCGAGGGCGGCCCACAAAAGATCCCGCGCCATCTCCTCGTGCGTGGCGGCGACTATTTGCGTGGAACCTTCTTTGGTGACGGCGTATCCCATCTCACCGCCGCGCTCGGAGACGAGGAGGCGGTTTCCGGTGTCGAGGAGGCGATCGATGTCGGGGCCGTGCGCTCCACCCCGAAGTTTTTTGTCCACCTCGGCGGCCATTTCGAGGTGGCTTTCGTCGCCTTCGTGGACGGGGAGGCTCGGGAGGATGCTTTCGCGCCGGACGAAGCCTTCGGCGGTGAAGGTCGGGTGGAGGATGAATCCAGCGAGCGCGTATCTCCGCATCGCCGCCGGGTGGGTCGAAGAGGCGATCATGGCCGCCGAAGAGCCTTCGCCATACCCCATCGCCCGCGAAAGAAGCTCGCGCCCAACACCTTTTCCGCGCTGCGACTCGTCCACGGCAAAGATCGAGAGAATCCACAAACCACCGCGCCGGATGGAGACCGCCACCCCGACGACGGCTCCTTTATCCTTCGCCACCCACGCCCCCTCCGGGTCGGTGCGGAGGAAGGAGCGGTACCTCTCGTGGCTCTCCTCGACCTCCTCATCCGAGCGTCCGAGGACACGCTCGCGCTCCTCCGCCTCCGTCGCAAACGACATCGCCACCGACTCATAAGCCATAGCGACATCGGAAGATTTCATCGGGCGTATCTCCGCGGAAGTCTCAGTCATGGAGACGATTCGTCATACTCCTTTCACAAGGACGGCCCGGACGGGAAAAAGTCCGGGCCACAAAAGCTAACGGCTAAAAACTAAAAGCTACGAGCGCCAGCTCGTTTGATACGCCATTTGCTCGTCCGTCAATTCCTCCGGCTCGACGCCCATCGTGCGGAGCTTTATGCGGGCGACTTCCTGATCGAGATCCTCCGGCAAAGCCTGAATGCCCGGCTCGAAGTCCGAGGCGTTCGAGGCGAGATGGTGTATGCCGAGCGCGTGGAGCGCGAAGGTGAGGTCCATGATCTCGACGGGATGGCCGTCCCCCGCCCCGGAATTGAGAAGCCGACCACGCGCGATGACGTGTATCCTCCGCCCGTTCGGAAGCTCGTACTCGGTGATGTGCTTCCTCGCCTCGCGCTCGGAGACGGACATCTCCTTCAATGTCGCGAGATCGAACTCGTGGTCGTAATGACCGGCGTTGGCGAGAACCGCCCCGTCCTTCATCTTCTGGAAATGCTCGCGGCGGAGAACCTTCATGTTCCCGGTTCCGGTCAGGAAGAAGTCCCCGGCCTCGGCGGCTTCGATGGAGTTCATGACCTCGTATCCCTCAGAATGCGCTTCGAGGAGCTTCACCGGATCGGGTTCGCACACGATGACGCGGGCGCCGAATCCGGCGGCGTATTTGGCAAGGCCGCGGGAAACCCACCCGAAGCCCATCACGACGACGCGCTGTCCGGAGAGGAAGAGGTTCGTGTTCGCAAGCAAGCTCACGATGGAGGAATGACCCGTGCCGTATCGGTTGTCGAAGAGGTGCTTCATCCGGGCCTCGTTTATGCCGAGGACGGGGAACGGGAGTACGCCCTCGCCGGACATCGCCTTCAGCTTCAGAATTCCCGTCGTCGTCGTCTCGGTGGCTCCGACGACTTTGTCTATGAGTTCGGGATGGGATTGGGCGAGGCGTCCGGTGAGTTCCGCGCCGTCGTCGAGGAGGAGATCCGGCTCCGTCTCCAAAGCGAGGTGGATGTACCGCTCGAAGTCCTCGTCGGAGGGGTCGTGGGTCGCGTACACCCGGATGCCCCGCTCGGCGAGGGCGGCGCAAACCGAATCCTGCGTCGAAAGCGGGTTCGACCCCGTCACCGTCACTTCCGCTCCGGCCTCGTGGAGAAGCACCGCGAGGTACGCCGTCTTCGCCTCCAAATGAACCGTCACGGCGACTTTGCGTCCCTTCAGCGAGCCGTCGGCGAGTTGGCTGCGGGCGATTTTGTTGAGAACCGGGCTATGTTGTGCGGCCCATTCGATCTTTTGCTGGCCCTCGGGCGCGAGCGACGGATCCTTTACGATGGACTCTTTGATCATCTCTCTCCTGACTCCTTGACCCCGCACGCGGGCCGTCTGCAACTCGAAATTCTCGTGCGTCCGGCTAGTGTACAAAAATAAGGCCGCCGTGGCCGGGAACGCCGCCGTCGCTATAATTCCACCCCATGAGCCGTCGTCGCGAACATCGGTGGAGAGCGGCCTGGATCTCCTTCATCTCCATCCAGGCTTTCTGGGCGATCCTCATCGTTCTCACCCCCATCGCCATCAGCCTTTACCCCTCCAAACTGTGGGCGCTCCCCTTCGCCTGCGTCACGATGGCCGGGGGAATGCACCTCACATACTTCCGCCGCGAATACTCCCGCCTCGTAGAGAAGTTCGTCGGCCTCTTCCCTGCCGCCAAATTCTTCTTCACCCCGATCTACAACCACAAATATTATCTCCCGCTCGGCATCGCATATACATTGTTCGGGGCGATATGCGCCATCGCCATAGCGTTTTATTGAGAGGCGTCAGGCATCAGGTTTCAGCAAACCCCCGGCGGACAGAGAACGTCCCCGGCGCGGAACGAAGCTCATGAGTAGCAAATCGTCCCGCAAAGCATTTTCCTGATGCCTGAAACCTGATGCCTGAAACCTACAAATCAGCTTCACGTTCCGCGAGAACCCGCGACAATACTTCCGGCTCGTCGGTCATGACGACATCCACTCCGAGGTCGAGGAGGCGGCGCATCTCCGCCGCGTCGTTGATCGTCCACACGTCCACCCGAACCCCCCGCGAATGAGCCGCCTTTATGAATCGCGGCGTCACGACCTCGAAGCCGCGATGCCGGGTGGGAACTTGCAAAGCGTCGTAGCCCACCGGAACGAACTTCTCCAAAAACAACCGGCTCGCAAAATAGAAGACGGAGATCTCCACCCGCGACGCCGACGTCGGAACCCGCCCGCCCGACACCCTCCTAAACCGACGGACGATGGAGTACCCGAAAGACGCGACGAGCGTCCTTCGCTCCGCGTCGAACTCCTCGATGAGGTCGAGAACCTTTTCTTGTATCCCGCTTTGATCCTCTTTGAGTTCGACGTTTATCATCGCCTCCGGGAAACTTTCGTAAACCTCGCGCAAAGTCGGAACGCGAAGCCCCTTCCCCCGGTACGGGAAGCTCTCCCCGTCCGGCGAGAAATCATGTCCGGCGTCGAGGGCGCGAATTTCGTCGAGGGTCATGTCCCGCACGAAGCCCATCCCGTCGGTCGTGCGATCCACGTCGTCGTCGTGGATGACGACGACCTCTCCGTCGCGGGTGAGATGGGCGTCCATTTCGAGGCCGAGGGCGCCGCTTTCGAGGCCGAGCCGGAATGCCTCCATCGTGTTTTCCGGGGCGCGGGCCGAGGCTCCCCGGTGGGCGAGGTTCGTCGGCCATCTCCGATTCCGAGTCCGCCGCTCGTCTTTGCGGCGGGCGAGGGCGATGATCGCCCCGAGGGCGGCTACGGCGACTGTGATCAGCTTCCATCCCACCCGAAGCACCTTAACATAAGCCGCCGGGAGCGAAGCATACGCCGCCGGTCGAACCCGGCGAAGGAGTCCGCCGGACGCGAAGAGGATTTGTCGGAGGAAAGGAAGTCGAAGGCTCTCCGACTCCCGAAGCGAGCGGAGCCGAGGGCGGAGCGACCCGCTTTGACCATCGAGGCTTTCTCTCGTATACTCTTCGGGCCGCGAACCATGTCGGAGTGGCGGAATTGGTAGACGCGCTAGGTTGAGGGCCTAGTGTCCCTTTAAAGGACGTGGGGGTTCGAGTCCCCCCTCCGACACACCGGGCTTCCCCCGTATCTTCGGAAACTCTCGACTTTTGGCCGTGGCGCTTTCTTTGCCCGCGGGTCGAAGTATGTGTAATATGTTTCCCATGTCCGTTTCGGGTTCCCGGTGGAGGGTGTTTTGAGAATTGCCGAGGGTGGAAAAGCGTCGCTCGCTGACGGGAAAGGCATCCCCGACCGGGCGATGCTCTTCGTTTTCGGGGCGGCGATTTGCCTCGGGGCGTCGCTCGTCTTCCTCGTGCAGCCGATGGTGGCGAAGATGATCCTCCCCATCCTCGGCGGCTCTCCCGCCGTGTGGAACACTTCGATGGTGTTTTTCCAGGCCGCCCTCCTCGCCGGATACGCATACGCCCACTTCTCCATCCGCGCCTTCGGGCTGAAACGCCAGCCGAAGATCCACCTCGTCGTCCTCGTCCTCCCCGTGATCGCCCTCCCTCTCGCCCTCCCGGCATGGGCCGAGGACGTGAACGGGCCGCCCGCGTTGTGGGTTCTCGCCCTCCTCGCCGTCGCCGTCGGCGGCCCTTTCTTCGTCGCTGCCACGGCGAGTCCCCTCCTCCAAAGATGGTTCTCGGCGACCGGACATCCCGACGCGCACGACCCGTACTTTTTGTACGCGGCGAGCAACGTGGGGAGCCTCCTCGCGCTCGTCGGATACCCGCTCGTCATCGAGCCGAACCTCTCCATTCCCGCCCAAACGTGGCTGTGGTCGGGCGGATACGTCGTCTTCGCCCTCCTCGTCGCCGGGTGCATGCTCGTGCTTCGCCGCCGCGGCATGTATGGCTTCGACTCCGAAGAAGCGGATACGCCGGAGTCCTCCGACTCGAACCCTTCCGCTTCGGAGCCGTACGTCCCGCTCTTTTGGCGGACGCGGCTGTGGTGGGTTTTTCTCGCGTTCATGCCGTCGAGCCTCATGCTCGGGGTGACGACGTACCTCACGACGGACGTGGCTCCGGTTCCGCTTTTGTGGGTGGTTCCGCTCGGGCTTTATTTGCTTTCGTTCATCTTCGTGTTCTCGCGGCGCGTCGTGCTTTCGAGCCTTTCGGTTCGGGCGGCGAGGTGGGCGCTTCCGGCATTGGCGGTGGGGCTCGCGCTCCTTTTCTTCGATGTCGTGTACATGCCGTTGTGGATGGTGTTCGCGCTCCACCTCGCCACCCTTTTCGCGGCGGCGATGGTCGCGCACGTGCGGCTCGCCTCGGAGAGGCCGCCCCCGAGCCGCCTCACCGAGTTCTTCCTCCTCGTCTCCGTCGGCGGCGTACTCGGCGGTATTTTCAACGCGCTCGTCGCGCCGCAGATTTTCGACTCGCTCCTCGAATACCCGATCGTCGTCGTGCTTCTCCTCCTCGTGATGCCCGCCATCCGGCGACCGCACCTTCCGGGCAAACTCCGGTGGGCGGAGGAGGCCGTCCTCGCCGCCGCGCTCTTCGGCCTCGTCGCGTACATGCTCCCGTCGCAGCTTTGGACGGGGTGGACGCTCGCGACGATTTCGCTCCTCGCCGCCTCCCTCGCCGCCGCGTACCTCAGTCCTCGCCGCCTCCCTCGCCGCCGCGTACCTCCTCTCCTCGCGCCCGGCGCTCCTCGCGCTCTCGGTCGGGGTGATGTTGGCGTTCGCGTTTATGAACACCGGGGCGTCTTTGCACAACGAGCGAACCTTCTTCGGGGTGTATGAGGTATACACCGACGAGAACGCCCGGAACATCCTCATCCACGGCACGACCCGCCACGGCTCACAAAACACAGACCCTGAGACGACGATGGAGCCACTCACATACTTCCATCGCGGCTCCCCCATCGGACAGGTTTTCGAGAATTTCGACGGCGCCCGAAACTTCGACGACGTCGCGGTCGTCGGCCTCGGGGCGGGGACATTGGCGGCATACGGCGATGAAGGCGAAAACTTCACTTTCTACGAGATAGACCCGGAGGTCGTGGACATCGCCGAGAACACCGACCTCTTCACATACCTCTCGAATTCGAGGGCGAACGTGGAGGTCGAGACGGGCGACGGGAGGCTGGAAATACAAAACGCCCCGGACGGGAACTATGACCTCATCATCCTCGACGCATTCTCCTCCGACGCGATCCCGATGCACCTCATGACCCGTGAGGCGGCGGCCTCGTACATGGAGAAGCTCGGCGAGGACGGCGTCATCGCCTTCCACATCACGAACCGCCACCTCGGCCTCGAACCCGTGATAGCGGGCCTCGCCGAAGAACTCGGCCTCGCGGGCCTCTCACAATACGAATACTCCGACGACTACGCCGCCGGAACCGACGCCTCGCACTGGGTCATCCTCACCCGCGACGAGGAAAACTTCGCCCCCCTCGAAGGCGACGAGCGGTGGGAAGAACTGAGCGATGAAGAACCCATAGTGTGGACGTACGACTTCTCGGACATTCTGAGCGTGTTTTACTGGGACTGAGGGGCGGCGAATCGCCGCTACGAAATATACGGCCCGTTGTATAATAGTGGCCAGGGATTGCCCGATTCTCCCTCGGGTAGTCCATTCTTTACTTTGTTATAGTTTTTACATGGCGACATCGGCGGGAATCTGCTCATTTGAGGGATGCGATAAACTCCGGCGCAAAGCGGGCAAAAATCGGAAGGGCGTACAACGCTACAGTAAATATTGCTGGCGGCACGACAGGGACATTTACGATCCAAACTACGTAGAGCGCAAATGCGAATGGAACCGTCTCCATCCCCGTCATCAAAGGCTCACATACGAACAACGAAAGAAGAACAAACTCCGCAAGGACGCATGCGAAAAGTGCGGGTGGAGCGAGGCGCGATGCGATCTCCACCGCATAGTCCCCGGCGGCCCGTACACCGAGGAGAACACCATCACCCTTTGCCCGAACTGCCACCGCGTTGAGACGGAGAAGGCGAGAAAACGGGGCGTTTGTGGGTTCGTGGAATCCTTCCGGCTATCCCATAAAAATCAAAATAACGTTCGTGAGGACGAAGAGACCGAGGACGATGAGGGTGAGGCGGGTGAGATTCTTCTCCATGACCGTCGTCCCGGAGAAGGTGTCGCCCATGCCGCCGCCCATCGAGGACGAGAGGCCGCCACCCTTGCCGGAGTGGAGGAGGATCATGGCGACGAGCGCCACACAGAACAAAACGTGGAAAAATGCGATTACGTAAATCATGGCGAATAGTGTACCAAAGTCGGGGACACGGGCGAAACTTTACTTGTCCGCCGCTTCGATGAGCTTCTCGAACGACTCGACCTCCAAACTCGCCCCGCCGACGAGGCCGCCGTCCACGTCTTCCTGTGCCATGATCTCCGCAATATTATCCGGCTTCACCGAGCCTCCATACAATATGCGAACGGAATCCGCGAAGGCGTCGTCCCGAGTCTCGCGGAGAAGGCCGCGAATTTGTTCGATGGCTTCCTGCGCGTCCTCCGGCGAAGCCGTGTCCCCCGTCCCGATGGCCCATATCGGCTCATACGCGAATACGACGGAGTTTCCATCGGCGTCTCCGAGCTCGTCCATGACGGCCTTTATTTGCCCGGAAACCTTGTCCCACATCCCGCCGGAATCCCGCTCTTCCTTCGTCTCGCCGACGCAAATAACGGGAAGCATCCCCGCGTCCACGGCCCGTTTCGCTTTTTTGGCGACCACTTCGTCGGTCTCGCCGAATACCTCGCGCCTCTCGGAGTGGCCAACGACAACGGCATCCACCCCGATGTCGAGGAGGAGCGGCGCGGAGACTTCCCCGGTGAAAGCCCCGGAGTCCTCGAAATAGAAATTCTGCGCCCCGACGAGGACTTCGGAATTCTCGGCCATTCGAGCCGCCACCCCGAGGCATGTGAACGGCGTGAAGACGGCCACGTCCACGCCCCCGGAGTTGGCGGCTCGGGGGAGGAGGGCGGCCATGTACCGCTCGGCCTCGGTGATGGTTTTGTTCATCTTCCAATTCGCGGCCATCATGGGGCGGCGTGCGCCTTCGGTCATTACGAGTCCTCCTTGTCGGGGAGCACGGCGACTCCGGGGAGCTCTTTCCCTTCGACGTACTCGAGGGAGGCTCCACCGCCCGTGCTTATGTGGCTCATCTCATAGTCGAGGCCGAGCTTCCGCACCGCGGCGACGGAGTCCCCCCCGCCGACGACGCTCGTCGCCTCGCTGTCGGCGACGGCGCGGGCGACCCCCTCGGTTCCCTTCGCGAAGGCGTCCATCTCGAAGACCCCCATCGGGCCGTTCCAGAAAATCGTCGCCGCGCCGGAGGCTTTCTCCGCGAAGAGAGAAACCGTCTCCGGGCCGATGTCGAGGCCCATCCATCCGGCGGGGATCCCATCCACCTTCACCGTCCGTGTCTCGGCATCGTCCTCCATTTCCTCGGCAGCGACGACGTCCACGGGGAGGAAAAGTTTGTCCCCGGCTTCCTCCATGAGGCGGTTCGCATCCTCGATATAGTCGTTCTCGACGAGGGACGCGCCGATCTCATACCCCTTCGCTTTGAAGAACGTGAAGCACATCGCGCCCCCGACGAGGAGGGAGTCGGAGGTGGCGAGGAGGCTCTCGATGACGCCGAGCTTGTCCGAGACCTTCGCGCCGCCGAGGATGGCGACGAAGGGGCGAACAGGGTCGGAAAGGACGCTTTCGAGGTAGTCGATCTCCTTCTCCATGAGAAGTCCCGCCGCCGCCGGGAGGCGGCTCGCGACGCCGACGGTGGTGGCGTGGGCGCGGTGGGCGGCCCCGAAGGCGTCGTTCACGAAGAAGTCGAAGGGGGCGGCGAGGCTGTCGGAGAAGAGCGGATCGTTCTTCGTCTCGTCGGCGTAAAAGCGGCAGTTTTCGAGGAGGACGACACCTTCTTCGAGGTTGTCGAGGGCTTCATCCACCTCCCCGCCGACGGCGACATCTATTTTATGAACCGGTTCACCGAGGAGGTCTTCGAGGCGTTTCGCCACGGGATCCATTTCGAGGTCCGAATTCCGCATCCCCTTCGGGCGACCGAGGTGCGAGACGAGCGCGACCTTCGCGCCGCTTTCGAGGAGGTACCGTATCGTCGGCAAAGCCCGGTTTATGCGCGTGTCGTCCGTCACGCGACCGTCCTTCACGGGGACGTTGAAATCCACGCGGACGAGGACACGTTTATCGTGCACGTCGAGATCCCTCACGCTCTTCTTGTTCAAATCGCCACCTCCGGTTTCTTTGCTTTCAGCGGTTGGCTTTTAGCGTTTAGCTTTCCAGCCATATGGCGCAGCCGGGCTTTGCCATTCCGGCCCGGCTGCGCTACGAACGTTTTTAGCTGACAGCTAATAAGCTAATAAGCTAACGGCCAAAAGCTAAACGCTAAAGCTGCCCACCGATGTACTCGACGAGGTCGCACGTCCGGTTCGAGTATCCCCACTCGTTGTCGTACCAGCCGAGGATCTTCACCGAACGACCGTTCACCATCGTCTGCCCGGAGTCGAAGACGCACGAGGCCGGATTCCCAACGATGTCCGCCGACACGAGCGGCGCGTCGGAGTATTCGAGGACACCCTTCATGCCGCCGGACGCCTCCTTGAAAGCGGCGTTCACCTCGTCCGCGCTCGGCTCGGCGGAGATTTGGGCGACGAGGTCGGTGATGGAGCCGTCGGAGATCGGCACCCGGAGGGAGATGCCGTCGAGCTTCCCTTCGAGTTCGGGGAGGACGAGGCCGACCGCCCTCGCCGCCCCCGTGGAAGTCGGGATTATCGAAGTCGCGGCTCCTCGGGCGCGGCGGGGATCCTTGTGGGCCGCGTCGAGGAGGCTTTGATCGTTCGTGTACGCATGGCACGTCGTCATGAAGCCCGATTCGAGGCCGAAGCTATCCTGGAGAACCTTAACCATCGGGACGATGCAGTTCGTCGTGCAGCTCGCGTTCGAGACGACCTCGTGCGAAGAGGCGTCATAGTCCTCGTGGTTCACGCCGTACACGAACGTCCCGTCCACGCCCTTCGCCGGGGCCGAGATGACGACCTTCTTCGCGCCCCCCGCCAAATGCTTCGCCGCGCCGTCGCGGTCTGCGAAGACGCCCGTGGACTCGACCACGATGTCCGCGCCGATGTCGCCCCATGGAATGGCGCTCGGGTCGCGCTCGGCGAAGGTCTTTATCTGGCGATCCCCGACGCGAAGGACGTTGTCCTCGAAAGACACGTCCTCGGGCCAAATACCGTGTGTGGAGTCGCGCTTGAAAAGGAGCGCGAGGCTATCCATCGGCATAAGGTCATTGACGCCCACGACCTCGATATCCATGTTTCTTTGCATTGCGGCTTTGACGACGAGCATCCCGATCCGGCCAAACCCGTTCACGCCGATCCGTACAGTCACGACCATCTCCCATCTCTAGTTTGCGATCTCCGTCCGTCTATTTTGCCCAGAAAACGCCCCGCATAACAAGCGGGGACGGCGGAAATGGAGGAATGGAGGACTCGGAAAGCCGCGAATCGGATTGCATGAGTCGCTGTCCACGCTCCCTCACTTTGATTTCTCCGCCCCCCTTTCCACGAGCCTTCGAAGCCTGTGGTTCGCCGCGCTTTTGGATATCCCGCCGAGATCCGCAAGCTCCGCGAGCGAGGCGGCCGGGTTGTCGAGGCGCAAAGAAAGCATGTCACGGAGGGCTTCGGGGAGCTTTTCGGGGTCGAGGGTTTCGAGGATTCTTTGCTGGCGGGAGGCGGCTTTGGCGGTTCGTCCGGCGTTTGCGGAGTCGAAGTTCGTCACGCGGTTGGCGTTCGCCTTCGCCTCTCCGAGGATGGCCTTCGCCTCGTACTCGAGGATGGCGTCATGGAGGCCGAGTTGCGCTAGGATCGTCGTCACGCCGTCGGAGCTTTTCGTGTACGCGAGCCATCGGTTCCGCCGCTTTGCGACCGTGAGCTTCGCCCTCGAAAACTCCGCGACGCGCCGGATGAACGCTTCATCTTTGTGGACGAACTCGAAATGGTGGCCGCCCCTCCCGCCGGGACGGACGATGGAGCCGCATCCTTGAAAAGCGCCGGAGAGGTACGCGGTCCGCACGGCGGCGTCTCGCGAAAGGCGGACGATCCTCATCTCCTCGGCGGCCTGGAAGACCCGGATCCCCCCGGTTCGGACGGAGTACCGGGCGCGCCCGAAGCGATCGGTTCCCGCCGGGGAGAGCTTCGAGACAACGCCGAACTCGTGGCGCCAGAGACGGACGGCGGAGCGGGCGACCGCCGCGCTCGGAGTGTCGAGGAAGACGCCCGAGCCGTCCCACTTCCCGGCGGCGTCGAGGAGTCCGGCGAGTTCGGCCCGGTCGCCCCGGCGAGGGCCGGATGAGGTTCCCGAGGCGAGCTGGCGGCGAATTTCAGAGCCGAACGAGGGCAAGCCTTCGCACCTCGGCGGAGAGCTTCATCGGATCGTGGCGAACCCCGCGCGACTCCTCGTCCGAAAGGAGGTCGGCTTCGCACAGTCGGACGCCCATCCCCGCGAGAGCCTCGCGGTCAATGACCGTCGGGGCGGCGTTCTCCTTCTCGTATCGGGCGAGGAGTCCTTCCGAAAGTTCGCCGGAGTGGACGAGGACGTCGGTGACGACCGGGCCGATGTGATCGGAGATCGCCCGTACGTGATCGGAGGCAGAGAACCCCGACGTCTCCCCCGCCTGCGTCATGACGTTCGCCGCGTACACGACCGGGCCGCCGAAGCGGTCGAGAGCCTCCGCGACCCCGCCCCCGAGAAGGCTCGGGATGGTGCTCGTGAACAAACTCCCCGGACTCATCGCGACGACATCGGCGCGCTCGATCGCCGCGATGACCCCCTCGGGCGCCGGAACCCCCTCCGGTTCGACGTCGACCGCCGAAACTTGCTTGCCGACCTTATGGACGACCGACTCGCCGCGCGTCGTCGTGCCGTCCGCGTACCTCACGACGAGCGTCAAACTCTCGGTCGCCGCCGGATACACACGCCCCTTTATGCGGAGAAACCTCGCCGCCTGTTCGACGCCTTCGGAAAAACCGCCCGCCATATCCGCGAGCGCGGCGATGATGATGTTCCCCACCGCATGGTCGCGCAATTCCTCCCCCGCCTCGAACCGATAATCGAAGACCTCCGCGAGCCGCTTCCGACCCGCCAAAGCCACGAGGCAATTCCGCACGTCCCCCGGCGGCGCGACCCCGAGTTCGTGGCGAAGGCGCCCGCTCGAACCCCCGTCGTCGGCGACCGTGACGACGGCGGTGAGATCGGCGACCGTGTCGCGCAATCCCCTCAATAAAACGGGAAGCCCCGTCCCGCCACCGAAAGCCACGACTCGAAGTCCTCTCTCCATAGACCGAGTATACCCGCGAGGGGAGCGTCGCTATCCTCGTCGGAGCAAAGCTCGTGGCCCGGCGAAAAGCGAGACCCGAGCCATGACCGCCACAAAAGCCTTCACATGGATCGAGTCGAAAACCGCTCTTGCCGCCCCCGAAAAGCCATCCTCCGTCGCCTTCATGTTTTTCCTGAAGACCGCCGATCAGCGAAACTTCCGCTCCGACTCCGATATCCCATAGTCGTTTATGGATGCGTCGCGCCGCCGCATGAGGCCGCGCCCGTCGAACTCCCAATGTTATTGCCGTGGCTTCTCCACCACTTCCTGTCCGCATCCCGGCTCTCATATTCGAAGCGCATGGAGATGCGATTCCCGCAACCGCACCAAAGTTCCTTTTTCAAACGATAGTCGATCGCGCTCCCACTTTCGGGTGAGGAAGGCGCGTGTCTCCTCGCGGCCCTCGAAGAACTCGTCACGGTTTCGCCACACGGAGTCCTCGGTGTACGCGAGCGAGACCTTCTCCGGGTCGCATGTGTTCCACGCATCCTCCGCTTTTTGAACCTTCTCCCTCGCCGTCTCCTCCGCGAACGGCGGCAAAGGCGGACGAGACTCCTCGCTCATCCAAGCTTCTCCCGATTGTGGGGCGTGGAAAAATCTATCTCCGGGCCGACAGGGACGATGCGCGTCGGGTTCACGCTCTCGTGGGACGAATAATAGTGCGTCTTTATCTCGCCGAGTAAAACGGTGTCGGCGACACCGGGATATTGATAAAGATCGCGCACATACCCCCACAAGTTTGGATAGTCCACGATGCGCCTCACGTTGCATTTGAAATGGCCGTGGTACACCGCGTCGAAACGCACGAGCGTCGTGAACATCGCCCAGTCGGCCTCCGTGATGCGGTCGCCGCAAAGATACCTTCGGTTGCCGAGAACGTCCTCCCAATGGTCGAGGGCGTCGAAGAGTTCGCCGACGGCCTCCTCATACGCGCTTTGCGTTTGCGCGAAGCCCGAGCGGTATACGCCATTGTTTATAGGCTCGTATATCTCGTCGAGGGTTCTCTCCACTTCGTCTTCGAGGTCGGGCGGGCAGAAATCCGTGTCGTTCGAAAGGTTTCCGAACTCGTGGTCGAGCATGCGGATGATCTCCCGCGACTCGTTGTTCACGATGGAGTCCGTCTCTTTGTCCCACAGAACGGGCGTCGTCACGCGCCCGGTATATTCCGGGTCGGCCTTCGTATACACATCCCGTAAATGGCTCGTCCCGAAGAGCGGGTCGGGGAAGTCGCCGGAGAAAGTCCATCCGTCCGCGCCCATGAACGCGTCCACCGAAGAGAGGGAGATGGCGTCTTCGAGACCTTTCGTTTTGCGGAGGATCGCGGTTCGGTGCGCCCACGGACACGCCCACGAGATATACAAATGGTATCGTCCGGCCTCCGGCGGATGTTCGCCGCCCTCCGATATTCGCCCCCGGAACGTCGTCGAGGATCGCACAAACCGCCCCTCGTCGTCTTTTGGAAAGGCTCCGGTTTTCCACGTTCCTTCGACGAGCATGCCCATTTGTCGCTCCCTTCGGTCGCTTGTTAGGTATCAGGTTTCAGGTTTCAGCAAGAACTCGGTAGAGAGTACCATGCTCCCGTGCGACATCGCCTCCGAAAGCAAGAGCGCCCCGCGCACGTATCCGGCATGCGCTCGCGGAATGCTTTTGCCTGACACCTGAAACCTCATGCCTGAAGCCTACGAATCGAGATCCCGATGCCGCACGAAGAGATCCAGATCCAATCCGCCCTCCCGCATCCGCTTCGCGAGTTCCTCGACTATGGCGACGGAGCGGTGGCGCCCGCCCGTGCATCCCACCCCGAGCGTGAAGTACGTCTTTCCTTCGGCGGCGTATCTCGGGACGAGGAAGGCGAGGAGGTCGCTCGTTTTGTCGAGGAATTCCTCCGCATCTCTTTGGCCGAGGACGGCTTTTTTCACAGGCTCGTCGTGTCCGGTGAGGGGGCGGAGTTCGGGGTCGTAGTGGGGATTTTCGAGGAAGCGGGCGTCGAGGAGCATGTCCACATCCAAAGGCGAGCCATGCTTGAAACCGAAGGAGATGAGGCTCACGGTGAGTCGGCTCGACAACGACTCCGCGAGCTTCTTGAAACGAAGCCGGGCGTCGAGTGCGGAGTATCCCGAGGTGTCGATGACGAGGTCGGCCCTCTCGCGGAGCGGCGCGAGATCCCTTCTCTCGGCCCGGATGGCTTCGAGGACGTCGCCACTCGCCGCGTTCGGGTGCGGGCGGCGGCTCTCTTTATATCGCCTCACGAGCGTCGGTTCGTCGGAGTCTATGAAGAGTATCCTTTTCTCCCATTCCTCCGCCTCCTCGATGGCTTCGAGGCTCCGTTCGAGTTCCTCGCCGAAGTACCTCCGACCCCGGATATCCATGACGACGACGATGTCCTCGGGGCCGCCCGAGCCGCTCGTCTCCATGACGGCGGGGATCATGCGCGGAGGAAGATTGTCTATGCAAAAATACCCCACGTCCTCGAAAGCCCGCAGAGCATTCGACTTCCCCGCCCCCGAAAGCCCGGTGATGATAACGATCCTCCGCTCCCCGGAAAGGGAACGCTCCACAGTCTGCGACGCCTCGTCGCTCATCGAAGTCCATCCGTCCGTTCTCGCGGAACAAAAATCATCTCGTGGTTCGAGCGTAACATCGTGAAGCGAAGACCGCAACGAAAAACCGTATATTTAAGCGCGATTTAACGGGTCGCTCCGCCTCACCGATGTATCCGTGAGTGAACCTGCCGCGCCACCCTTCCGGGAAGCACGCTCTCTATTTCTTCGAGCGAGGCGTTCATGAAGGCGTCCGGCGTCCCGAAGCGTTCGAGAATTTTCTTCTTTCTCGCGGGGCCGACACCGGGGAGTTCGTCGAGGACGGAGGCGGTCATCGCGTTTCCGCGGAGTTTTTGGTGGTACGTGTTCGCGAAGCGGTGGGCCTCGTCGCGGACTCTTTGGATGAGGCGAAGCTCCGGGGAGTTTCGGGCGAGTATGACCGGCTCCGGACGGCCCGGCTCGAAAACCTCCTCGTCGCGCTTCGCGAGCGAGCGGAGCGGGATGTCCGGGAGGACGGAGCCGACGTTCATCTCCTCGAAGACGGGTACGACCGACGAAATTTGCCCCTTCCCGCCGTCGAGGATAATGAGGTCGGGCGCGGGCATGAACTTCTCGTCGCCCTCGGCGAGGCGTTCGAGTCGGCGGCGGATCACCTCGGCCATGCTCGCGAAGTCGTCTGGCCCACTCACGGTCTTGATTTTGAAGCGGCGGTATTCGCTTTTGGCGGGGCGGCCTCCCTGGAACACGACCATCGAGGCGACGGAGTTCGTCCCCATCGTGTTCGAGATGTCGTAGCATTCGATGCGGAGCGGGAGCTTCGGGAGCGCGAGTTCCTCCATGAGACCGTCGAGCGTGGATGCGACTTGATTTCTCCGCGCCTCTTCGAGCGTCCTCTCGTATTCGAGGCCCATCTCCGAATTCCGAACCGCCATCTCGAGGATACGACGCTTGTCGCCCCGCCGCGGACGGTGAACGGAGACCTTCGTCCCCCGAAGCTCGGAAAGGTGGGCGGAGATCGGGGCGAGTTCCCCGTCCCCGTCTTCGGACTGCACGAGAACCTCCCCCGGAACCGAAGCCGTGTCGTAATACTGCGGCACGAACGACAACGCGACGCTCTCCGCGCTCTCCTCGCCGTAATTATCGAGGAGGAAAGAGTCGCGGTTCACGACTTGCCCTTCCCGGACGGCGAAAATCTGGACGCACGCGCTCTCCCCCTCGACGTGCGCCCCGACCGCGTCGAAGGAGTCCTCCGAGGCGATGGTGGCTTGCTGGCGCTCGCGCACGTTTTGGAGGGCGGCGAGTTCGTCGCGGAGCTTCGCCGCCCGCTCGAAGTCCATCTCCGAGGCGGCGAGCTTCATCTTCTCCTCGCGCTCTTCGATGAGTCCCCCGACCCGCCCTTCGAGAAAGGCGATGACGTCCGCGATAATGACGTCGTACTCCTCCTTCGACACCGCCCCGATGCACGGGGCCGCCGAACGTCCGATGTGGAAATTGAGGCACGGAACCCCACTCCTCCGACCCGGCTCCGGCCCCCGGCACTTCCGAAACGGAAACGTTTTATTGAGAACGTCGAGCGTCGCATGCACGCTCCCCGCGCTCGGGAACGGCCCGAAATACCGATGCCGCGAGTCGCGCGCGCCGCGAGAAGCAAAGACCCGAGGATACTCGTCCCCGGTCGTCACGACGATGTACGGATAGCTTTTATCGTCGCGCAGCGAGGCGTTGAAACGCGGCCTTTGCCGCTTTATCAAGTTCGCTTCGAGTACGAGAGCCTCCGTCTCGCCGCTCGTGGAGATGAAGTCTATTTGCGCCACCCGCTCGCGAAGCTCGGCTATCTTCGGCCTTCCGTCGCCGGACTTCGTGAAATAGCTCGCGACGCGGCTTCGGATATTGTTCGCCTTCCCGACGTATATGACCTTCTCGTTCGCGTCCTTGAAAATATAGACGCCGGAGGAGGTCGGGAGGTGGGATCTATCCGGGTATCCGTTGGGGGAATCGTCGCGAGGCATCGAGGCGAATTATACCGCGAGCCGGGACGGCGCCCTCCAATAATCCCCTCTTTAGGAGCGGATGGAGTCGCGGATCACCACGCAGGCCCGCTCGCGGTCGAGCCACCCTTCGACGCGCGCGTCTTCGTCTCCCTCCATTCGCTTGAACGCGGTGAAGAACTGCTCGATCTCACGTATGTTTTGTTCGACGAGGTCATCGAGAGAACGAACGTCCATGAAGCGAGGGTCGTCGCAAGGGACGGCGAAGATATTGTATTCCGTCTCGCCGTCCTCGATCATCTCCAGCGCGCCGAGCACTCTTCCACGGACGACACACCCCGGAAACGCCGGGTCTTAGGCGGCGAGCACGGCGTCGAGCGGGTCTCCGTCGGGGCCGACGGTGGAGGGTATGAACCCGTAGTCCGCCGGGAAGCGAATGTTTCCGGGCAACACGCGATCCCGGACCATCACGCCGAGTTCCGGGTCGTACTCGTATTTGTTGCGACTGCCGGAAGGAATCTCGACGAGAATGTTCACTATCTCCGGAGCCTCTTCTCCCACGGGCAGTTTTTCGAGGTTGTTGTTCAAGTTCATCCCCCTCAACTCGGGTTTCTACGTCGCGGACGTTCGACGACTCCGGGCGGAAGCATCTCTTTGCCGCCCGCCCTCGCGTATCCAACGCCCGCCGTCCATCCGCCCGCCGCCCCGGAGATGGCCGAGACGACCGCCCCGGCCACCACGATGAAGTCGCCGGAGAGGGCGAGGATGATGGCACCGCCGAGAAGGGCGAGGAGCGCCGAGAGGGCGACGAGCTTTCGTCCGGGTTCTTGTTTTCCTCGGAAGAGGGCGGCGAGGATGAGGGCGGACGAGGCGGCGGCGAATGGGAAGAACGTGTATGAGAGGGCGTTCGCGCCCGCCTGGTTCACTTCGAGCCATACGATGGACGTGAAGCCGAGCCAGCCGATGATCGCCCCGATATACGTCCCGTTCCGGGTGGCGATTTTCCTCCCGGAGCGGTACGTTCTCGCGCCGAGCATGGCGGCGGAGACGATGGCCGGGACGAAGAGGAAGGTGGCGAAGAGGGACGGCCCTTCGAGGAGGCTGAAGACGCCGAAGTCCCCGAAAAACCAGAACGGCATCATGAGGAGCGAGACGGCGGCGAGGAAAGCGAGGGTCGCCATGTATATCCACGTAACGCACCCGAACGCCCGCCGATACTTCGGCTGTATGCCCTCCGAAGCCTCGGGGTTCCCGGAGGCTCCTTCGCCGTTCCGGCTCTCAGCGGACATTTCCCTCCGCCACGCTCGATGGTGAGACGTCGCCTTTTTCGCCCTCGATGAAATGGGCGAGGATGGTCGGGGCGACCTCGGTTATTTTCTCGGGGGCGCGGACGCCGCATGCGATGGAGAAGACCTCCGAGTCCTCGCGGTGGAGCGAGCCGTGGTCGCTCGCCGCGTGGTATCCGCCGGAGACCTCGCCGAACGTGTATCCGGGCGACGCCGAGAGTACGACATCCCCCGACCGGCTCGACGCGAGGCATCCCCACAACCGCGAGAGCGCGTCCGGATAATCCCCGTAATGAACTGCTTCGTCAGAGACTTCGATGCCGAGGGCGCGGTGGTCGCCGGAGATCTCCCACGAATCGCCGTATCGGTCGGTCGCGCCGCCGCCGGGCTTGAAACGCATCTCGCGCCCGACGCGGCGGACGACGACCCATCCGTCCTCGCGCCACGAGGCGAGATCCACGCCGCGCCGCAAGGCGAGGGTGTCGGCGACCCCGGCGGATTTCGAGGCGTCCCGGAGATAAAGAAGCGCCGCCCGCCCGTTCGGGACGGCGACGACATCCGCTCCGGCGGCGAAGCTCGCACGAGAGCCGAGCGAGACTTTATATCCCTTCACCCTCGCGAGGTTCACGAACCTCCGCCTCGGGAGGAGCGGCGTGTGGCCGTGGTCGGAGACCGCGATGACGGCGTTTTCGGCGAGAAACTCGTCCACTCCGCCCGCCGCATCCATGATGTGCGACACGAAGCCGTCGAGTTTGGTGACGTGGCGGCGTTGCGCGGCGATGCCTTTGTGGTGGGCGACCTTGTCGCCGTGGAAGAAATACACGAGGTTGAAGGGCGTGGTCTTCTCGGCGACGAGCCTCGCGCCGACCTCGGCGGCATACTCGTCGTTTATGCCGACGGCGCGCTGGAAACCGCCGTTGCCGTTCCTCCCGTTCGTCCCGAACTCCGTGCTGTAAAAAAGGTCGCCGAGGAAATACTCCTTCGGCCCCGAGACGGAGGGCGAGAGGTATCGGCTTCCCTTCAAATATCCTTCGACGGTCTTCATGCGAACGGGGTGTTCGTGGGGGCCGCGCCGGACGGGGAAGTGGACGCATGCCGCGTCCACGCCGAGGTCGTCGAGGCTCTCGAAGATGGTCGGGGCGATGAGGTCGTCGCGGTTCATCCGCCACACGTTGTTGTGGAGGACTTTTATCGGGCCGGTGGAGATGACGGTTTCGGTCTTCGCGCCGTACACGACGATCTCGTCTTCGTTCTCGTCGTACCATGCGTGGCCGAGGATGCCTGTGCCGGAGGGCGGTTCTCCGGTGGCGATGGCGGCGGTCGCCGCCGGGGTGATGCTCGGGAAAACCGAGACGGCGTCCCACCGGGCTTCGCCTCTTTCGGCTATGGCTCCGAGGGCGGGGGCGTCGCCGTCGCGGATGGCGGAGCGCATGACGTCCGGGCGGATTCCGTCGAGAACCAAAAACAAGACAGGTTTTGGTGGGGTTTGGAGATTCGGACTCATCAAGACGTGGTTATTGTACCCGCAAAAACCCTATTGATCCGGAACGACCGGGGCGGGCTCCTCGGGGACTAGCTGAGGTTCGACGGGCTGTTCGGGGGCGGGCTCCTCAGGAACCACGGGTTGGGGTTCGGCGGGCTCCTCGGGGACGAGTTGCTCGTCTTGCGAGTCGCCAGGGAACAGGCCGTCGCCTTCCGATGGCTGCTCCGCGCCGGGAACCGCCGGCTGCACGCTCGGATCCTGGGCCTCGTCCACCGGCTGCACTGGCTGTCCGCCGCTCCCGCCGGAGGCGAGGGCGCCGAAGGAGGTGCTCGGGCCGCCGGAGCCGTCGGTGGCAACGTAGCACTCGCCCCACACCATGCACGAGAGGGTTCGTCCGCCGGCAAGCTCCGCTCCGGTAACCGCCACGATGGCGATCACGAACACGAGAACCATCGGAATCGCCGCCTTGAGGAGTATGGATCTCTTCGCGGAGGAGGGAAGCCCCCGGAACCATTCGAAAGCGGAGCGGATCTTCTGGAGGAAGCCTTGCCGCTCGCCGCGACGTTCGCTGCGGCGTTCGCCTCGGGTTTCGACGGCTTGCGTCGGGGCGGGGTCGGCGGCGGTTGGCTGTTCGGCTCCGCGTCCGGCTTGCTGGCGATTTTTGCTCGCCCGGAGCTTCTCGGGCGCGTTCTTGATCCGCCCGCCCAACGTTTCGAGGTACGACTTGAGGACGGCGGAGCCGCCCGTGATGATCATGGTGGTGAGGGCCGCCCCCACGAGGGTTCCGGCGACCCCGAAACGGGAGGTCGCGGCGGCCGCTCCGGCGGAGGCGAGTCCGGCGGCGATCATTTGGCTGACGCTGACGACCGGGGTCTTCGCGTCAACGGCGTGATGCTGTTCGAAAGGCTGGTTTGGATGTGATTTGCCCACGGGGCATAGGGTATCAGCCGGGCGGGGCGCGGCAAGGAATCCCGGGGAATCTTCATCGAACTGTAATCCGACTGTTATCGGGGGAGGGGGCGGCGGGCCTCCGGCGGGTTTAGAATGCCGATACAACTTAGCCAGGGAGGGCGAAATGACAGCCGAAAAGAGCAAATTCTCGGAGTTGTTCGAGGTTATACGAGACTATTCGAAGCGGGGCTACGACCACCAAGACAAGGCTTTGCAAGTCATAGCCGGATCTTACGCCTTCATGTTCGAGGCCGAGGACATGCCCGACGCCCGCCAAATAGTCGAGGACATTTTGAGCGAGTACGACTACGTATTCACCACACTCGAGCGCGGCAACCTCGATCCTCTCAGCGTTGACGCGGTGGTCCGCGTCGCCCGGTACCGCGAGGAGTACATGGAATGGGGCATTGACACGCTCTCGAAGGTTCTCGTCGGACTTTTCCGGCGCTCACGGGCGGAGGAAGGATACGCCGACTACGTGGAGGACGTTCAGATCGTGCTTCGGGGAATGGAGGCCATCGTCGCCGGCTCCGTCCTCGAAGACCTCGTCGAAGGAACGGAGGAGGCGAACGGGCTAAAATAGTCCGATGACGGCCTCGTAAACGAAAGCTCCCCGGCGGCGTTCCGTCCAGGGAGCTTTCTCGATGTTCCGGTCGCTACTTTTCGCGGTTCGCTTCGTTCCGCTCGTTCGCCTCGCGTTCGGCCTTCTCGGCTTTGAAATAGTTTCGGAGGAAGAAGACGAGGCCGCCCCACAGTCCGGTGGCTCCGATCGCGAGCATTATTATCGCCCCGGTGTTCATCGGGATTCGCTCCTTTCCTCTTCGACGGCGGATTCGCGGCTCTCGGGATCTCGGGACTTCACGCTTTGAAGGATGAAGCCGACGACGACGCAAAGTATCGCGACCCCGAACCCGAAGACGAGGAGGCCGCTCCACGGATAGTCCGCGTACGGCGTCGTGACCTCGGTGTACAAATTGAAGATCGTCACCGCCCCGAGGAGTATCGGGGTGACGATGGAGAGGAAGACGATCCACCACCGCCCGGCCCGGAAATACGACCTTTCGTTCGCGTATTCTTGGAAAACATCGAGCCTCCGGGCGATGAGGGCGATGAAGACCACCTCGACGAGCGCGGCGGCGACGAGGCCGTAATTATTCGCGAAGCGGTCAACGACGTCGAGGTAGAAAAGCCCGCCCTGCGTGACGTAAAGGAGGCTCACGAGCGCGGCGAGGCCGCACACCCAGTTCACCGCCGTGGAGCGCTCCATATTGAACTTCTCGCGCACCCCGGCGATCGAGCATTCGAGGATCGAGACGGCGGATGTGATCCCCGCGAAGAACAAAGCCCCGAAGAACATGAGCCCGAAGAACGAACTGAAAGCGGGAAGCTGGTTGATAATCTGCGGGAACGTCACGAACGCGAGCCCGATCCCACTATCCACGACCTCCGTCACCCCGACCCCTTGCTGAACCGCGAGGAACCCGAGAACCGAAAACACCCCGAGCGCCGCCAAAAACTCGAAGCCGCAATTCGAGAGGGCGACGATGAACGCGCTGTTCGTGAGGTCGGTCCGGCGCGGCAAATAGCTCGAGTACGCGATCATGATCGAGAACCCCACCCCGATCGAGAAGAAAACCTGCCCATAAGCCGCCACCCACACACTCCCGTTCGTAAGCTGCGAAAAGTCCGGCGTGAGAAGCACGTTCAGCCCCTCCACCGCCCCCGGCAAAGTAAGGCCGCGAATCGTGACGATCAAAATCATCAAGATCAGCGAGGGGATGAGGATCTTGCTCGCCACCTCGATCCCCCGGCTCACACCCCTTCGCAAAATGAGGTACGTGAGAATCCACGCGATGGCGACCGCGAGAAGCACGTTCCACTGAATACCGCCGATCTGCCAGAAACTTTCGCTCACCCCGATGTACTCGTTGAAAAAGGCGTTCGTGTCGTCACCCCACCGAGTCCCGAACGAGAACCATATATAACTGAGAACCCACCCGATAATGACGATGTAATAAGTGATGATGACGAACGACACCGCGATTTGCCACCACCCGAGCCACTCCCACCGCCTCGACACGCTCCGAAACGCGAACGGAGCCGCGTGCCGCGAGCGGTTCCCGAGCGTGTATTCGAGGATCAAAACCGGAATCCCCGCCGTCACGATGGCGATGAAATACGGGAGGAGGAAAGCTCCCCCTCCGTTCTCATACGCGATGTATGGATAACGCCAAATATTCCCGAGTCCGATGGCCGAGCCCATCGCCGCGAGGATGAAGCCGAGCTTCGTACCCCATTGATCCCGTGGTTGATCCTGCGCCTCGATGACTCCCTCCCCTCGTCGCGGGCCACTGAAAATACCCCGGCATTGTGCGCCACCGAAGGTTCACGCGCAAATACGGAAAGTGAGTTATGTTTCAGTTTGCGGAAACTGGGAGGATGGAGAACCCTTCCTCTTCGGCGGCGTTCCGGAGGCGGCGGTCGAGGCTCACGAATTCACTCCCTTCCGGCCCGCTGCCGCACCATCGAAGGGCGGCGGCGAGTTGCAAAGCGTCGGCGGCTCGGAGGGGATGAGCCGCGAGAAGGTGTCCGGAGAGGGAGCGGAGTTCGAGGGTCGGTTGGATTTCGACCCATCCGCCCGAGAGGGTTGTCAGCTTCGAGCGGCTTTTATCTCCTTCAGAGGAGCCGATATCTCCTTCACGTATACGTCGGGACAACGCCGACACACATTCCACCCACGTCGCCCACCATACGGCGATCTCCCGATCTTCTCGAAGCAAAGTATTCATGACCTCGGATGTCGGCTCCTCCATGATGAGGGGCGCGACCGCCGAAGCGTCCCAGAAACGCAACGCCTCACCACCCTTCCTCACGCTCTTCGATCAACGCCGCGCGCACCTTTCCCTCCGGGTCTTCCGCCCCTTTCATCTCGAAGAACTCGTCCGGCACCCCTCCCGCACCGATCCGAACCTCCCCCTTCCGCTCCATCTCCCGCAATCGCTCCCACTTCGCGTCCTCTTCGAGCTTCACCGGAACGAGGCGGGCGATGGGCCGCCCATCTTCCATCACCACGACCTCCCCCCCGGCCTTCACCCGCGCCAAATACTCACCCAAAGAAGCTCTCAACTCCGCCACACCCGCCGAATCCGCCACACTCGACCTCTCATTCCTCTCGAACATGACCATTATAGTCCGGTCGAAATGGAGGCGAGCGAAGCAAACTTGGCTCTCAACGACCCCCTCCGGAATTCGAACCCACTTTATTTCACAGCGACCGAGCGTACGCGAATTTCTGTGAACTCTTCCGATCCGGCTTCGGCGGAGTATTCATCGAGGATAAGGAGTTCGTCGTCGAGGTTGAGGATGAGCGGCTTTGCCGGGAGTCCAAAATCGAGGCGGACGCCGACAGCATCCCCGGAGGATTTCACGAGCCACGCGCCCCCCAGATTTTTGCCGATCACGGCTTCGAGCGGCGTTTTGGCGGACACGTCGCCCACGACGACTTCGCCGGACTCGTCCATATCGAACGGCTCCGGCGACCTCCGGTCAACCGATAAACGCCATCCATCCGATTCCCCGTAGACACGGAGCGGAGGCATTCCTTCAAAGAAGAGCCACAAATCAATGGGTGCGTCGTCCACTTTCCCCTCGAAGAGGTGTACCGAGGCTGCCACCTTCATTAGACGGTGTCCGATCGCCTCGCCGATGATCCTCGAAATTTCATCTCTCATCTCGCATCGCTTTCCTTACGGAGGTCGCCACGACCACGTTCTCGTCTTTGACAAAGAACCGAATCCGACCTTGCCCCCGAAAGGCTCCTTCGACGACCGTATCCGGCGACGTGGATATTTCCCCGATCATTTCTCGAAGCCTTTCCCGATGCTCCGGGTTCGAGGCATCCAGCCCGAAGGCGGCGGCGTGCTTGCCGACTTTCCGGCCAAATTGCCCCTCGGGGATCGAAAGCCCACCCCTCACATACTCAACCCGCCGCCATTACCTCCGGCATCATCTCCCGAAGAAAACGCCCCGTGTGCGACTCCTCGACGCGGGATATGTCCTCCGGCGTTCCGGTCGCGACGATCTCCCCTCCCTCGTCCCCGCCCTCGGGGCCGAGGTCGAGTACATGGTCGGCGGAGCGTATGACATCGAGGTTGTGCTCGATGACGATGACGGTGTTCCCGGAGGCGACGAGGCGATGGAGTATTTCGAGAAGCCTCTCGACATCGGCGAAATGAAGCCCCGTCGTCGGCTCGTCGAGGATGTACACGGTGTTTCCGGTGGATCTCTTCCCAAGCTCGCTCGCGAGCTTCACCCTTTGCGCCTCGCCGCCCGAGAGCGTCGTCGCGGGCTGCCCGAGCCGGACGTATCCGAGGCCGACGTCGTTGAGGGTGTTCATCCTCCTCGCGATCGCCGGGACCGGCTCGAAGAAAGAACACGCCTCCTCGACGGTCATCTCCAAAACGTCGGAGATGGACTTCCCTTTGTACATGACTTTGAGCGTCGCCTCGTTGTATCGCCGCCCTTTGCAAACCTCGCACGGCACGTACACGTCGGGGAGAAAGTGCATTTCGATCCGGATTTGCCCGTCCCCCTTGCAATTCTCGCACCGCCCCCCCTTCACATTGAAAGAGAACCGCCCCGGCTTATAACCCCTCACCTTCGCGTCCGGGGTCTGAGAGAAAATCTGCCGAATGTGGTCGAAGGTCTTCGTGTACGTCGCCGGGTTCGAGCGCGGCGTGCGCCCGATGGGGCTTTGGTCGATTTCTATGACCTTGTCCACATCCTCGACGCCGCGAAGCCCTTTATGCCGCCCCGGACGATTCTTCCCCCGGCTCACCCGGTTCGCGAGAGCCTTGTAAAGTATGTCGTTCACGAGCGTACTCTTCCCGGAGCCGGAGACCCCCGTGACGCACGTGAACACCCCGAGCGGGAACTCCGCGTCCACATCCTTCAAATTATTCTCCGAAGCCCCGAGAACCTTTATGGCCCCCTTCGGCTCGCGCCGCCCCTCCGGAGGCTCGATGCGCCGCCGCCCCGAAAGGAAGTCGCCCGTCACCGAGCGAGCCTCGGACTCGATGTCCTTCACCAAGCCTTCCGCGACGATCTCACCACCGTGGATGCCCGCCCCCGGCCCCACGTCTATGACGTGATCCGCCGACCGTATCGTCTCCTCATCATGCTCGACGACGATGAGCGTGTTCCCGAGGTCGCGCAATTTCACGAGCGTTTCGAGGAGCCGTTTGTTATCCCGCTGATGAAGCCCGATCGAAGGCTCGTCGAGGACGTACAAAACCCCGACAAGCCCGCTCCCGACCTGCGAGGCGAGCCGTATCCGTTGCGCCTCCCCGCCCGACAAAGTCCCGGCGGCCCGCGAGAGCGTCAAATACCCGAGGCCGACATCCACGAGGAAGCCGAGCCTCTCCCGGATCTCCTTTATGACCCGCTCGCCGATGAGCCATTCGCGGTTCGTGAACTCGACGTCCTCGAAGAAGTTCTGCGCGTCGCGCACCGAAAGCTCGGTGAACTCGTGGATGTTCTTCCCCCCGACATGCACGGCGAGGGCTTCGGGGCGGAGCCTCGCGCCGTGGCACTTCGGACACGGGACGTGGCTCATGTACTCTTCGATCTTCTCCCGCCGATACTCGGAGTCCGTCTCGGCGTAACGCCTTTGCAAATTCCCGACGACCCCATCGAACCGCGTCATGTACTGCCGCCGCCGCCCATACCGGTTCCGGTACGAGATGTAAATTTTGTCGCCATCCGTTCCGTGGAGGACGAGGTTCTTTTTCTCGTCGGAGAGGTCTCGCCACGGGATGTCGGGGTCCACGCCGTATTTGTCCGTCAATGCCCACAGAATGCTGTTTTGATACTCGCTCGACGAGTTCGCCCACGGCGCGAGCGCGCCCTCGTTTATGGACAAATCGCCGTTCGGGACGACCATCTCCGGGTCTATTTCGAGGCGGCTCCCGAGGCCGTCGCATCGATCGCACGCGCCGTGCGGGCTGTTGAAAGAGAACGTCCTCGGCTGAATCTCGGCGATGGACGCCCCGCAATTCGTGCACGAGAAGTTCTCCGAGAAGAGCATGGACTCGGCCCCTCCGCCGTTCTTCTCGACGGTCTCGATCTGGACGAGCCCCTCGGCGAGCCGGAGCGCGGTCTCGACGGAATCGGTGAGGCGGCGTTCGATGCCCTCGCGCATCGCGAGCCGATCCACGACGACCTCGATGTCGTGCTTGTATTTCTTGTCGAGATTGAGATCCACGGGAAGCTCATAAAGCTCCCCGTCCACCCGAACGCGGGCGTACCCGTCCTCGGCGAGTTCCTTGAACATCTTCCCGTACTCGCCCTTCCGCCCCCGAACCACCGGAGCCATCACCATGAAGCGAGTCTTCTCCGGCAAAGTCAAAACTTTCTCGACCATTTGCTGCGGCGTCGAAGAAGCGACCGGAAACCCGCACACGTGGCAATGAGGCCGCCCCGCCCGCGCATAAAGAAGCCGGAGATAATCATACGTCTCCGTGACCGTCGCGACTGTCGAGCGGGGGTTGTTCGAGGTCGTTTTCTGGTCGATGGAGACGGCGGGCGAGAGTCCGTCTATGTGATCCACATCGGGCTTGTCCATTTGCCCGAGGAACTGGCGGGCATACGCCGAAAGACTCTCGACGTACCGTCTTTGTCCTTCGGCGTAAATCGTGTCGAAGGCGAGGGAGCTTTTCCCGCTCCCCGAAAGCCCGGTCACGACGACGAGTTCGTCGCGGGGCATGGCGACGGAGATGTCCTTCAGATTGTGTTCTCTCGCCCCTCGGACGATTATCTGGCTATCGGAGATGACGCTCTCCCCTCGGTAACGGCTCCGGCAAGTATACGGCCTCCGTCCGGGAGGCCAACGGTCGAAATTACAACCCGAAGATTTTACCGCGAGGCGGGACAATATCGAGTCGCCTTCTTCGTCGGCTCAGGTTCTCAGTTCTTGGTTTTTAGTTCTTAGCCAAGAACCGAGAACTAAAAACCAAGAACGGCGAGCATAGCGAGCCAGCAAAGCGCCCATTTGCTATCCGTGGCGAGCGGTCGCAAAATATATCGTGTCGGTTACATCGTGTTGCGAACGGAGCGTGTGTGGACTTCGGTGACTTTTCGAGGCTTTTGACGGAGGAACTCGGCGCGGAGCTTCTCGTACCCGTTCGGGTGGGCGACGTGTCCGGCATCGCCATCGAGGAGGACGTGGATGGATGGCTCGAAGCTGGCGAGGCCGCCGTCACCTCTCGGGCGAAGCTCGACGATGCGTTTCTCAAAGCGGTGAAGGAGGGCGGTTCCCCGGTGGTCGTGTGGCGTTCGGCGGGGGAACTCGATGCGGGCGCGGTGAAACTCGCGGAGAACCTCGGTGTGGCTGTGTTCCGGGTGTCGCCGGAGGTTCCGCTGCGGGAGATATTCGCGATCTTCTCCGGCGGAAACGAACTTCTCCTCCTTTCGCACGCCGCGAGCCGGAGGCTCCTCGACGGCGAAGACTCCGTCGAAGCCCTCACGGCCCGCATCTCCGCGATGCTCGGAAGGGCGATCGTCCTCGAGGATCCGGTCGGACGCCTCGTTTCGGGCGACGCGGACGGCGGGGATTTCGCGAAGTCTTTGGAGGAGGTCGGACTCCGGGCTTCGCGGTCGTCGAGCGTGGAGGAGACGAGGCGCGAGAGGCGGGATCGGTACGCGAGGCTCCCGGACGGGTTCCTCTCGATTCCGGTCGAAAGGTGGCGGGTGGCGGGGAGGGCGCTTCATTGGATGCCCGTCGGGGAAGGGGCGCCGTCGGGGTATTTGTGGATCGAAGTCGGAGAAAACCCGCTCACGCCGGAGGACGTCGTCCACCTTTACTGGGCGCGGCGCACCCTCGAAACCGAACTCGGCAAAGAGCGCATACGCCTCGAAACCGAACTCGGCGTTCGGGGGGACTTCGTAGACGACCTCATCTCCGGCCATTACGGGTCGGTGGATCTCCTCCTTCAAAGAGCGCGGTACCTCGGCGCGAACCTCGGCGAGGGCGCGCTCACCCTCATCGTGGACATAGACGACTTCGCGAAGTATCTCGAAAGGCGCAAACTCAAAGAACCCGCGATTCAAGAATTGAAGAGGCGGCTCGCGGATGCGGTTCGTTTGCAGGCAAGGCAGCTTTTCACGAACTTCCTCACCGGGCCGCGCTCCGACAACGTCATCCTCTTCATCGGAGCGTCGGAAAGCGAAGCGAAGGACGAACTCCCGGAGAAGGCGAACCTCCTCGCCTCGCAGACGCAGCGTTACGTGAAGGGACTCCTCCCCGACCTCACGGTGTCCGTCGGCATCGGGCGTTACAAAGACGACCCGAAACTCCTCACCGAGGCGTACTCCGAGGCGGAGGTGTCTTTGGAGATCGGCCACCGGATAAAGGGGCCGTCGTCCATCTCGACGTTCGAGGAGACGGGGACGTACAAACTCCTTTTCAAAGTCCTTCAAGACGACCCGGCGGAACTCGAAACTTTTTATACGGAGACGCTCGAACCCGCCGTCGCCTATGACGAGCGGTACGGCACCGAACTCGTCGAGACCATGATCACATACCTCCGAAACGACGCCTCCACCGTGAAGACCGCAGGCGAACTCTTCGCGCACCGCCACACCATCCGGTACCGCCTCGACCGCATCTCCGAACTCACCGGCCTCAACGTCGAGCGGAGCGAGGACCGGGAACGCATCACGCTCGGCATAAAGGCGATGCAGCTTCTCGGCCGCGCCCCCGCCAAACCGTCGAGCCTGCGCGATAGATAGGTCGCTCCCTTCGGCTTCGCCTTCGGTCGCTCCCGGTTCCCAGTTTTCAGTTCTCGGTTCTCAGCTAAAAACTAATAACTAAAAACCGGGAACCGAGAACTCGATGTACAAACACCCGCCCCTTCGGGAACCGCATGTTTATACCCTCGGCCAAAGACCATACTCGGCGGCGGGCATAGACTGTATGCGTATTGGAGATAGTCTATTTTCTCGAAGGAGGTTCCCGTGCGAAGGTTCGTTTTGTTGTCATTCATGTCGGCGGTTATGGTGATGGCTTTGCCCGCCGTGGCGTTCGCCCAGGAAGGGATGTCGCCCGCCGAGACGGTCGCGGTTCTCGACACGATGTGGGTGATGGTCGCGTTCGTGCTCGTTCTGTTTATGCAGGCGGGGTTCGCGATGCTCGAGGTCGGGTTCTCGCGTATGAAGAACGTTGGGAACGTCGTCGCGAAGATACTCGCGAACATGGCGATCGGGGCGCTCGTTTTCTGGGCCATCGGCTTCGGCATCGCGTTCGGCGCCGGAACCCCGTTCTTCGGCCTCGAAGGGTGGTTTTTGAGCGGAAACATCGACGCGGGGACAATACCGCTCTCGATGCTCTTCATCTTCCAGGCGGCGTTCGCGATGGTCGCCCTCGCCATCGTGTGGGGGACGATGCTCGAGAGGACGAAGTTCTCCGTTTATCTCATCTTCGCCATTGTCTTCGTCGGGATCATATACCCGATGGGGGCGCATTGGGTGTGGAGCGACGAGGGGTGGATCGGCGCGCTCGGCAAGCAGGATTTCGCCGGATCGACGGTCGTCCACCTCTCGGCGGCGATGGCGGCTTTGGCCGGTACGATCATCGTCGGCCCGCGCCTCGGACGCTTCGACGACGACGGTCGTCCGCAACTCATGCCCGGCCACAACATGCCCCTCGCGGTTCTCGGAGTCCTCATACTTTGGCTCGGGTGGCAGGGTTTCAACCCCGGCTCGACGCTCGCCGCCACCACCGACATCGCCGATATCGCCCTCACGACGAACCTCGCGGCGGCGGCGGGAATCATCGGTGCGATGGTCATCACGTATCTTTACAAGCGCAACGTGGACGTGGGCATGGCCGGAAACGGAGCCATCGCCGGACTCGTCGCCATCACCGCGACGTGCGCCTTCGTCGCACCATGGGCTTCGGTCGTGATCGGCTTCATCGCGGGCATCGTGATGTACGCGACGGCGATCCTCATGGACCGCATCGGCATCGACGACCCGGTCGGGGCGATCGCGGCGCACGGCATGGGCGGGGTGTGGGGGACGCTCTCGGCGGGCCTCTTCACGACCCCGGCACTCGCCGAGGCGAACGGCGGACTCCCCGGCCTCTTCTACGGCGGCGGCTTCGCGCAGCTCGGCGTTCAAGCCGTGAGCATCGTGGCGGTCGGCGGCTTCGTGTTCTTCGCCTCGCTCCTCGTCTTCGGCATCCTCAAAGCCACCATCGGCATCCGGGTCAAGCCGGAGCACGAGCTTAACGGCCTCGACATCAGCGAGCACGGCGTATACGGATACTCCGAGGGGCTCGTCGCCACCGACCAGCCGAACGGCAACGGGAACGGATACGGAACCTCCGGCCACCGTGAAAGGGAGCCGGAAAACACGGCATAATAAACGAACGACGATAAATATTCGCGCCGGACGGTATCATTCCACCGTCCGGCGCTTTTCGGAGCAAGGAGGAGAAATTGGGGGCACCCATATCACAGGCGACCGCTCACAGAAACCACGTCGTGAGCGTATATCCCGACCGGGTCGAGATCCGTTCGGGCTGGCAAGGCGAAACCATCGAGGACATACACCTCCGGGACATCGAATCGGCGACCACTCGCGGCATCGTGAACTGCACGCTTACCATCGCCACGAACAAAGGCCAAAGACACGAACTCCGGAACATGGCCCTCCCGGAGGCGAGGCAAATAAAATCCGCCATAGAGGAGCAAAAACAACGGGCCGGACTTTACGAATAGTTCGGCTCGAATCGGAAGCCGGGGGCTCTCGGTCTCCGCGTCACGGAGCGCATTTCCGTCTTTTGCGCCGTGATGCTTCGAACCGAGGAGAAGGTTTCGGCGAGTCGCGGCGAACTGACGAAGGGGCTTCATCTTTCTCGAGGCAGAAAATTCCTCACACTCTCCGGCACGAGACCCATGACCGCGCCTTCGATCCTCTCACTATTCCGGGCATACACAACGCCGAGAGCGATGACGGCGAGTCCGACGCCCGAAAGCACGAACGGGAAAAGGAGCGAGTCCTCGAAGAGATCCCACGCGAGATGCCCGAGATAAATGAAGACCCCGACCGCCCCGAACACGATGAACACCCTCCGGTCGAGGAGGACGGAGAGGAGCATGAGACCGAGGTTTATCGCACCGTATATCGCCCACTCGAACTCGATCCCGCCCTCGAACAAAGTCAACCCGCCCCAAAACGCGAACGTGCCGAAGAGGTATCCCCAAAACGCATAGTCCTCCTCCGTCCGGCGATCCACGACGAACGAGACCATGAGCATCGCCGCACCGAATGCCATCGAGACCCATTGCGGGCCGCTCGACTCGTAAAAATTCTCGCCGAAGATGAGCGGAGACACGTCCATGCTCATGAACCACAAAGTGAATGCGATCGGCGCGGCGAGGAACGGGAAGCGGACGAAATATAGCGCGACGATCCCGGCGATGGCCGTCGCGACCTCCATCGCGAACCATCCGCCGGAGATCCATACATAGAAATCCCGGTACATTCCGGGGCCTTCGCTCGGCCACACGCCGAGGGCTTCGTGGATTCCATAAACCGCGAGCGGGGTCATGCACACCGCCGCCGTGACGAGAAGCCCGCCCGGAACGCGCAAACCTTCGCGCCCCCACATCCATCCTCCGAGAACGGCGAAAACGACGGCGTATGCGACGGCGATGGCCGTTATGCCCGCCCCGCCGAAACGCTCGAAGCCGAGGGTCATGAGCCACGTCATCGCCGCGATGACGATGATGGCCCCGAAATAATACGCGACGTGCGGAAGGTCGAAACGCGCCCGCTCCACCCCTCGCTCCTCGAATTCCCGCCAAAGCTCGTCCGCCTGTCCACCGGAGATGACGCCCCGCGACACCGCCCGATCGAGGTTTTTCCTCGAAACCTTCATCCCTCGCCTCCGTTCACCCATCCCCATACAACACTTTTTACCTTACGTTGTAAATTTACAACGTAAGTGTATCGTTTATAATGTACGCTTGTCAAGGAATTTCGGCGGGTATTTCGGAGGTTTGTGGATGGAGGCGGGAACGACAAAGAGGGGGAAGTTGTCGAGGGCGGTCATTCTCGCGGCGGCGGTCGGGGTCGTGGATCGGGAGGGGCTTCCCTCGCTCACGATGCGGAGGCTCGGGGCGGAACTCGGCGTGGAGGCGATGTCGCTTTATAACCACGTCCCGAATAAAGACGCGCTCCTCGACGGCATGGTCGAGATCATCCTCGGCGAACTCGAAATTCCGGTCGGCGAGGAGGATTGGGAGGAGCGGATACGAGTCGGGTACCGCCGATTCCGCCATCTCGCGCGGGAACATCCGAACATCTTCCCCCTCCTCGTCAGCCGCCCGCCGCATAGTCCCGACGGGCTTTGGCTCTTCGAGGCGTTCCTTCGGACGATGCGGGGCGCGGGCTTCGATGCGGAGACCGCTTTCCACGCCTTCCGGGTGCTCACGAACTATACGTTCGGGTACGCGATGGCCGAAATACGCGGCTTCGCCCTCGAACCGGGGGACGGAGCGGCGAAAGACCTTCCGGTCGAGGACTTCCCCGAAATCTCCGATCTCGCCTCGAGCCTCGAAGACGTGAACCACGACGCCGAGTTCGAGTTCGGCCTCGACCTCATACTCGCGGGACTGAAAGAGAAACTTCATTGAAACGCCTCGCGTCGAAGTACCCGGTCGTCTTCTCGCTCGCCGTCGTCGGAGTCCTCTTTATATTCACGTACATCGGGCGTGCGATGTATCCGGTGGTCGTCGTCGGGGATTTGACGCAACTCGACCCTTCGGCGTTCGAGCCTCCGACGCAATTCGAGCGTATGCTCTCGACGTTCCAGAGCGCCGAGGGCGTGTTCGACATACTCGCGATCGTCTTCGCGGCGGCCCTTCTCACGTGGCTCGGATGGTGGCGGGAGGCGGGATTCACGGCGCGGTGTAAAAACCTCCCCCTCGCGCTCCCGCCGCTCGTCATCGCCGCGATCGCGCTCTCCGACGGGGTTCGAGTTCCCGACGGGTTCGGTCAAATCGTCGCGCTCCTCGTCACGACGGCCCTCGCGGTATTCGCCGAGGAGATAGTGTTTCGCGGCCTCATGTGGCGCGCGCTCGTCCACCGAGGCCCGATCCTCGCCGCCGCCCTCACAGCCGTCCTTTCCGGCATCGTCGTGTACGGCATAAACGCGACGGGCGGCCCCGTCCCCGAAGCCCGCTTCATCACCGCCCTCACGCTTTGCGGGAGCTTCGCATACGCCGCTATCCGGTGGCGGTGCGCCTCCATATGGCCCGTTATCGGCGTCCACTTCCTCGTCGCGCTCGCCATCGCGTTCGCGAACCTCGGCTCCTCGACATACCAATTCCTTCTCTACGCCGGAACCATCGGCTTCATAATATATGGACTGTTTTTATTGAGAACCGCCCGAGTCCGGGCCGATGGAGGATGAAAATGCACCCGCCGAGACCACCCGAAGCCCGCGAAACCCTCCTCCGGGAACTCGCGGGCCACGCCGCGCCATCCGAGGGAGGCGGAGAAACCTTCACCATCGAAGCCCCCTTCACGGGCGAAGCGCTCGGCGAGGTTCGGCGGAACACGGCGGAGGATGTCCGGCGGGCGGCGCGCCGGGCGCGGGAGGCGCAAAGAAAGTGGCGTGAAGTTTCCATACGCGAGCGGTCGAAAATACTCCTCCGCTTCCACGATCTCGTCCTCGACCGCCAAAACGAAGCCCTCGACCTCATACAACTCGAAACCGGGAAGGCTCGACGGCACGCGCTCGAAGAGGTTCTCGATACCGCCATTGTGTCCCGTTATTACGCGAGGACGGCGAAGGAGTTTTTGAGAACGAAGCGTCGGAGGAGCGCGTTCCCGATCATCACCTCGACTGTCGAGCATCGGCATCCGAAGGGGGTGTGCGGCTTCATCGCGCCGTGGAATTATCCGCTCGACCTCGCCGCGACGGACGCGGTTCCCGCCCTCATCGCCGGGAACGCCGCGCTCGTGAAGCCGGATGAACGAACGCCGTTCACCGCTTTGTGGGCGGCGAAGATCATGCGGGAGGCGGGGGTTCCGGCGGATCTCGTGCAAATCGTCGTCGGGAGTGGATCGGAACTCGGGACGGCCATTATCGAAGCATCGGACTTCGTGACCTTCACCGGAAGCACGAAGACGGGGAGGATCGTCGCCCGCAAAGCCGCCGAACGCCTCACGGGATTCTCGCTTGAACTCGGCGGGAAGAACGCGATGATCGTGTGCGCGGACGCGGACGTGGGCCGCGCCGTCATCGGGGCGGAGAGGGCCGCGTTTTCCGGGAGCGGGCAACTTTGCGTCGCGGCGGAGCGAATATACGTCCATTCATCCATATATGACGAGTTCGCCGCTCGCCTCGTCGAGCGCATCGGCGAGATGAGGCTCGACGCGAACCTCGACTTCGCCGCCGACATGGGTTCGCTCGCATCGGAGGCGCAGCTTCGGCGCGTCGAAGAACACATCGAAGACGCCGTCTCGAAGGGCGCGAAGGTTCTCGCCGGAGGGAAGCGTCGCCCGGACATCGGGCCGTATTTCTTCGAGCCGACGATCCTCGAAAATACTTCGGAGGGGATGGCTCTCTTCCGGGAAGAGACCTTCGGCCCGGTCGCGGCTTTATTCCGGTTCGAGAGCGAAGACGATGCCATAAAGCTCGCCAATGATAGCGACTTCGGCCTCAATTTCAGCGTGTGGACGCGGGATGCGGGGCGGGGTCGGCTCATCGCCTCCCGCCTCGAAGCGGGGATGGTCGGGGTGAACGATGCGTATGCCTCGGCATGGTCGGCGACCGATTCTCCGATGGGCGGCTTCAAAGACTCCGGCGTCGGGAGGCGGCACGGCTCGGAGGGCATCCTCAAATACACCGAGGCGCAAAACGTTTCGACACAGCGCGTCGAGGTTCCGGTCGGCGACGCGGAGAGATACGCGAAGTTCGCGACCGCCGCTTTGAAAATAATGCGCCGTTTGCCGAGGGGGAGATAATGACCGACATCGCCGGGAAGGTCGTCATCGTGACGGGCGGGGATGGCGGACTCGGGCGCTCGATGGCCGTCGAACTCGCGAGGCTCGGGGGGCGCGTCGTCATATACGACCTCGACGCGACGGATATACGGAAGGCCGTCGAGGAGATACGGGCGATGGGCGGCGAGGCGCGCGGCTACGTGTGCGACGTCTCGGATCGGAACGCCGTGTACGAAACCGCCGATCGGGTTCGCTCCGAGGTCGGGGATGTGGACGTCCTCATAAACAACGCCGGGGTCATCTCCGGCAAGCCGCTCATGGAAATACCGGACGAAAAGATCGAGGCGACTATGAACGTGAACGTCCTCGGACTTTTCTGGACGGTGAAGTCCTTTCTTCCGGCCATGCTCGTGAGAAACAGCGGACACATCGTCACTATCGCGTCGGCGGCGGGGCTTGTGGGGGTGAGTCGCCAGACGGACTATTCGGCGAGCAAGCACGCCGCCATCGGCTTCGGGGAATCGCTCCGGGCGGAGCTTAGAAAATCCGGCCACACCGGGATAAAGACGACCATCGTGGAGCCATACTATATAGACACCGGGATGTTCGAGGGCGTGAAGACCCGACCGCGACTCATGCTTCCGTTATTGAAAGAAAGGTACGTCGTCGAGAAGACCATTCGCGCCATACAACGCGACACGCCCGAAGTTCGGCTTCCTCCGGCCATCCATCTCACGCCCGTGCTTCGGGCCATCCTCCCGGTTCCCGTCTTCGACCGCATTATGGACTTCTTCGGGGTGAATGATTCGATGGAGGAGTTTGTGGGGCGGAGGAGATAGGGAAGTTCTTCAGTTTCCGCCGTTCCACGGGAGGTCGGGGTTCTCCTTTTTGAACTCGGTCAATTCTTCCCGAAGCTCTTGGATGGACTCGATGAAGAAACGCATAAGTTAGTAAGGTTGAATCTACTCGGAACGGCTTTCTTCGATATGGACAAGGTTTCCGGTGTCTGAAACCTCAACGTTGTAGTGACATTTTCGAGGCTCATCGCTAAGCAATACAATGGCTCCGTAAGTAGTTTTCGTAGCCTCATCTACGCTTAGATTATCCATATTTGCTCCGAATTTATCGCACACTGTTTCTTTCACCCGCATCGTGAGATGATCCAAAGTAAGTTCAGGAGAAGCCTCCTGCCCACCGGCGTTCTCCATAGCTTGCCGGTTGTGCTTGCGTCGATTTCTACCCCACTCAATAAGCTGGTTTACTATGGCGGCAGAGGCTCCAGCTATCGCTGGATCGGAAGCTATGGAAACTATATGCAAAACTAACTGCTGCCCGGCTCCACCAGCACCAATCTCCGTATAAGTAACCTGAGTTGCCCCCTACAGGCATTGGATGGAAAAAGCCAGAAGGAAGCAGACTATCTTTAGCTCGAAGCCCCTCGCCGTCACCGCGTGGATCTTTCTTGAGAACATGCGGCTCAATTCGCCGA
>JACCWD010000048.1 GCA_013697825.1 Rubrobacter sp. | reverse complement strand
AGAGGTTGTTCACCTTGTCCGACGGGGATGCCAAACTCTCCAAAGCCTTGAGGGGAAGACTGGCCGCCTGAAGGCGTCGGCAGAAGTGTATTCAGCCAGTCTATCTTCGATTAAATCAGCGGCTTCCTAGTGGTCGGCGTCGTCCTCCCTCGCTTCGTCGAGGGACTTCACGTTCGTATGCAAATACAGCTTCATAAGCTCGTTGATGCCCTCGACTTCGATGTTGACTTCGCGGGCGATCTCCCCCGCCAGTGGAGGCCGCCCAAGCTCCGCCATGAGATGCGCGGTCGCGTGGGAGACTTTGGCGTACAGGCTCCGCGCCCACCTCGGCTTTCTGACGAGCGAGGAATCACGCAAATAATGGCGAAGCTCCCCCTCCATCATCGAGTGGGCGTACGAGCTGAACTTCGCCTCCGACCCCGCCTCGTATCCGTTGACGGCCTTCATGAGGCCGACATGCCCGACTTGAAGGAGGTCTTCGTAAGTTTCGCCGGAGGAGTGGCGGTATCTTCGCACGATGCTTTTGAGGAGCGGCCCATGCATGGAGAAGAGGCGTTCGAGGGCGCGGCGGTCGCCCCGCTCGCGGTATGCGCGGAGCAAGGCTTCCGCCCGGTCCCGAGGTTTCGTAGTGGTTCTCACCCCCATGTCCCATAGTTATCGGAGCATATGACGCATACCTTTAGCCTTGTGTGGGTTTTTCAGGAAAGTTTTTGCACGGCGGGCTTCAGGCGTCAGGTTTCAGGAAATACTTCCCGGGCAGACTGGGACGGTTCCTCGAAACTTCGTCGAGGGGCGGCTCAATCTTCATGAACTTCGCTGCCAGGAAAAGGAGGGCGGCGGACGGGGTCTGGGATGCACCCATTCCACCGGACCACGACCGAAGTCAACTTCTCCGATCAAAGACCGTAGACTTGCGGTCTGAGGAAGGAGAGGTACAGAATGCCGGGAAGAAACCACAGCCGCCAGTTCAAGCTCGAATGTTGCCGCCAGGGAGCCGGGGAAGGTGGGATCGAAGCCCGCGCCGCCGAAGCATCCGGTCAAACGACCGGGAGCCAGTCAGGCGGAATGGCGGAAGTATCGAGGGAAAGGATGCCGGGAGCCGGCCGTTGGCAAAGACAAAAAGAGCCGACCGCGGCAGCCGACCGCTTTAGTTTACGAGTTCGTCCATTTTAGCTGGAATTCGAGTTCTTCCTCGTCGCCTTCGCGCTCGTGCTCGACGGTGAACTCGGCTCGCTCGGGGACGTATATCCTTTCTCCGGCAACTTGTATTTCGAACCTTTCGCCTTTTTCGAGCGCGTCGGCGAGGCGGCGGAGCTTCGCTGCGAAATCCGGCACCGAGTAGATTTTCTCGATGTCCCGATCTTGTTTTTCGCTCATTGTTTTCCTCCCGTTCGTGGTTTCGTCGTACGGTGCGATGATACCCGTTCGCGGCCCTCGCCAGACTTTATATAGTCTCGATCATATGCGCGACGAGCGTGGCCCTTTGGGGCATCGTGTCCACTTTTATCTGCTCGTGGGTGGCGTGCGCCCCCTGTCCGACCGCTCCCATTCCGTCGAGGGTCGGCGTTTCGACCGAGGCCGCGAAGCTCCCGTCGGAGCCGCCGCCCGACATCGTCTCGTCGAGCTCGAAGCCGAGTTCGGCGGCGATGGAGCGGGCTTGTCCGAAGAGCGATGCCACGCCTTCCGACCGGATCATCGGCGGGCGCACTATGCCGCCGCGAACCTCGACCGCCGCTTCCTTATGATGCGGCTCGACGCTCCGGATGACCTCGGACATCCGCTCGGCCTCCGCTTCGTCCATCACGCGGAGGTTCACCTTCGCCCGCGCCTTCCCGGCCACGACGTTCACGACGGTCCCGCCCTCGATGGTCCCGACGTTCACCGTGGTTCCGGTGTCGGCGTTCGTGTGCGAATGGAGCTCGAGGACGAGGCGGGCCATCTCGTCAATGGTGCTTATGCCTTTGAACGGGTTCGACCCCGCATGCGACTCCCTCCCCGTAACCTCCACCTCGAAGACCCCGACGCCTTTGCGGGAGGTCGTCATCCTCCCGCCGTTCGACGATTCGAGGACGAGGGCGGCGCGGGCTTTCCTCGCCTCCGCCTCGATGAGGTCGCGTGAGAAATAGCTGTGCGCCTCTTCGTCGGAGTTGCAAAAGAAGACGACGGGGCGGTCGAATCCCGTGAGTTCGCGCAATGCCTTCATCGCCCAGAAACCTTGCACGAGGCCGCCCTTCATATCGAAGACGCCGGGGCCGCGGGCGACGCCGTCCTCGACCCGGAACGGCATCGCATCGAGCGTTCCGGCGGGCCACACCGTGTCGAAATGCCCGAGGATGAGGACGGGTTTTTCCGCGTTCTCGTCCCCCCATACGATACGCAAATGGTTCCCGCGCTCCTCGATGGGGATGGTCTCGACCTCCGCTCCGAGGCCGTTCGCGTATCCGGCGAGGAATTCGGCGAATGAGTCCATGCGCTCCTTGTCGTACGAAGGGCTTTCGCGGGAGACGAACTCTCCGAGGTCGTCGAGCATATCGGTGTGGTGGTCGGTGAGGTATTGGAGGAGTTTGCTCATCCGCGGTGTCCTTTCATCTCGATCCTTCCCGCAGTTTAAAGAAGTTTCCGGGCTATGTTTCGCACCCTCGACCGACTCGAGAAACGTCTTGGATCGGGGATGGCGGCGCGTGCAATGACTCTGGCGGGCGCGTCGGCTTCGTATCTGGACAATATGGCGGTCTCCGCGGCGTGCCCGCCGACCTTCCTTTCATCCGGGGTTCGACGGGGAGCCGGGTAGTTCGATGGGGCATGAGGCGGGTTCGAGGCTTCCCATTATTTCCTCGTCCACATCCGTGTGGAAGGTGGCGTGGAAGCGGTTGATCATGTTCGCAACCCCGACCAACGCCCATATTTCCATCAACGCCGCCCGCGCCTCCGGGTTGGCGTTCGGGTCGTTCTCGTCTACGAGCGGTATACGTCCCATGTGCTTCATTCCTTTCGCTTGTTCACCTATGTTTGCCTATGTTTTCACGGCCCGAGGTCCTGGAAGACCCCCGGCCCGATCGGAAGCCCGATGAGGTTCCAAATGATAAAGAGAGCCGTCCACGACGCGAAGTAGAAAACGGTGTACGGGAGCATGAGCGAGAAGAGGGTTCCGAAGCCCGCCTCCTCGTCGTATTCGCGCATGAAGACGATGACCATCGGTACGAAGACGTTGAGGGGCGTGATGATGTTCGTCGAGGAGTCGGCGATGCGGAAGGCGAGCTGCGTATACGCCGGGTCGTAGTCGAGGAGCATGAAAAGCGGGACGAAGATGGGGGCCATGATCGCCCACTGCGAAGTCCCGCCCGTTATGAGCAAATTCAAAGTCGCCGCGAGGAAGATGAACGCGATGATGACGATGAGGCCCGTGAGTTCGAGGCTTTGAAGAAAGTCCGCCCCCGCCACCGCGAGCCACGTGGACATGTTCGTGAACTCGATGTACGCGATGAACTGCGAAGCCGCGAAAAAGAGGACGATGAGGCCGGACAAGTCCACGACCGCCTCCGCCATGAGCCTCGGCACGTCCGCCGCCGAAGAGATGGTTCCGACCGTGATGCCGTACACGAGGCCGATGACCACGAAGAGCGCGAAGAGGACGACGACGATCCCGGAGAGGAGCGGGCCGTCGAAGATCGCCCCGTCCTCCCCCCGGAGCGGCGAGTTCGTCGGGAGGATCGAGGCGACCATCACGACCACGAAGAGGATGGTGGCGATGAGCGAGTTCCGAAGCCCCCGGTTCTCCGTGCCGGAGACTTCTTCGATCTCCCCGCCCGAACCCGCCCCCCGGTACTCTCCGAGGCGCGGCTCGACGATCTTCTCGGTGACGAGCGCGCCGATGACCGTGAGCATGAAGACCGAAGCGTTTATGAAATACAAATTGTCGAGGGGGGAGACGGCGGCTCCGGGATCCACGGTCTGGGCCGCCGAGGTCGAGATGCCGGAGAGAAGCACGTCGGTCGCGGCGATGAGGAGGTTCGCGTTGAAGCCCGCGCTCACCGACGCGAAGCCGACGGCGATCCCCGCGAGCGGATGCCGCCCGAGTTTCAGGAAAATAAGCCCGGCGAGCGGAGGGACGATCACCGTCGCGGCGTCCGACGCCCAGCTTCCGATGATCCCCGCGAAGACGATGGCGTACGTGACGAGGCTTCTCGGCGATCCGATGATGACCTTCCGCATGAGAGCTTCGATCAGCCCGGTTTTCTGGGCGAGCCCGATGCCGAGGAGAAGGACGATGACGAGGCCGAAGACCGGGAACTCGACGAAGTTCGTGACGGTGTCGGTGAGGACGAACTGGAGGCCCTCGGTGGAGATCATGCTCACGACCGGGGTCTCCTCGCCGCTCGCCGGGTCTTCGAAGGAAACCCCGAAAAGGCCCACGACCCACGAAACGACGACGACGAAGATGGCGAGGTACACGAAGATCATAAACGGATGCGGGAGCTTGTTCCCGGCCCACTCGACCCCGTTCAAGAAACGCTCGAAGATGTCGCCCTCTCCCCTTCCCCGGCTGTTTGGCGAAGGAGCATAACATTTTTCTCCGCGGGCTTTCCGCCGCGGTTTCCGCAGTCGAACGTTTCGCGGTGGGGGAACGTATCATATTCGGACGCCGCATGTACGGGATGCAATCCGAATGAACCGATGCGAAGAGAGGTTGTGGTTTTTTGATGCCATCCACGAGCGGAGCATTGCGGGCGTGGCTCGTCGCCGTCCTCGCCGTCTTTTTCGCCGCCGCGTGCGGCGCCGGAGCCCCGGAGGAAGCCGGCCCCCCGGAGGAGTCGGAGCCGACGGTCGTCGAGAGCGCGGAGGAGACGGAGGGTGCGCCCGAGGAGGCCGCGGCGGCCGGAGATTCTCCGGTGGACGTCGAGGTGGGTACGTTCGTGGGCGGACTCGAGGCTCCGTGGGATGTGGCGTTTTTGCCGGAGGGGGACGCGCTTGTTACGGAGCGCGACTCGGATCTCATCCTCCGCATAGACGAAGAAGGAAACGTCGAGGAGGTTCAAACCATAACCTCGGAGGGCGGGGGGGAGGGCGGCCTCCTCGGCCTCGCGGTTTCGCCGGAGTATGAGGAGGACGAGTGGGTATACGCGTACTTCACCTCCGGCGAGGACAACCGGATCGTGCGCTTCCGGCTCGGGGAGGAGCCGGAGGAGGTCTTCACTGGGATACCGGCGGGGGCGATCCACAACGGCGGTCGCATCGAGTTCGGGCCGGACGGGATGCTCTATGCGGGGACCGGGGACTCGGGGGAGGAGTCCCTCTCACAGGATCCCGACTCGCCCGCCGGGAAGATCCTCCGCCTCACCCCCGAGGGGGCCGTCCCCGAAGACAACCCCGTCCCCGGCAACCCGATGTACGCGATGGGCTTCCGCAACGTCCAGGGACTTGCGTGGGACGAAAATGAACAGCTTTTCGCCACCGAGTTCGGCCCGGACGTGGACGACGAAGTGAACCGCGTCGAGGCCGGAGAAAACTATGGCTGGCCCGAGGTCACGGGCGAGGGCGGCGAGCCGGAGTACGTGGATCCCATCGCCGTCTTCGACCCGGCGGAAGCCTCCCCGAGCGGGGCGGAGATACTCGTGGGCGGAGCCATCCCGCAGTGGGAGGGCGACTTCTTCATGACGGCGCTCCGGGGGCAAATCCTCTGGCGCCTCGCCCTCGACGAAAGCGGGGAGGTCGCCGAAATGGAGTCCCTCCTCGAAGGGGAGCATGGGCGGCTGCGGCACGTCGAGCAAGCCCCCGACGGCTCGCTGTGGGTACTCACGAACAACCGCGACGGCCGCGGGGACCCCGAGGAAGGCGACGATCGGATACTCCGCCTCGGGCCGTCCGAACAATAAAGCCGAACCGAAAAAGCCCGGAGAAACCTCTCCGGGCTTTCGCAAATCCTCAAGTTGTGGCGGGACCCGGATTCGAACCGGGGACACCGCGATTTTCAGTCTGACCAAAG
>JACCWD010000041.1 GCA_013697825.1 Rubrobacter sp. | reverse complement strand
ACCCTCTCGCGGCCCGAACAGGAGTAGAGGCTCCTCGGTTCGGCGAATAGGAACGAGACCACAGACGCGCGGCCTATCTCAGGAACCGCGGCCATGGAGTGTTGCCAACGTCTATTACGCAGTCTCTTTTCGACCATTCTTCCGCGAGCAAGGTACGGAACATTCGTTGCCACGAGAGTGTACTTTTCGCGCATTATCGTGACAGCGCGGGCGATCCCGCTTGCCGCCCCGGCAAAGACCGCCGATCCATCGTCGGCTCCGCCCGAAGACACCCCGTTCGAGGAAGCACCGATGGAGGAAGCACCGTTCGAGAGCGCGGTGTCGAGCATCTCTTCGACCTTCTCGACGGACGCGAAGCCGAGCATCGTCGTCCCCTCCTTCGCGAACGACCTCCCCTCGGCGACGCGCGACGGGTCAATGAGGCTCCCGAGGTCGGGGGCGTCCTCGAAGAGTTTGTGGAGGCGGCGGAGGGTATTTTCGAGGTCGTTCTCTCCGCGGGCGAGGGCGGCCCATTCGTCGGAGCTTCCGCCCGCCGGGGAGCCGCTCCACGCGACGTGCGGGGCGGGGATGGGACGATGTCCACCCTCCCGCCACGCCCACAAAGCGAGCGAGAACGCGGCGATCTGGGCGCACCTCCCGTCGAGTTCGAGGCCGAAGACGTTGTCGCGGAGAACCGCCTCGGCGGCGTCGGCGGGCGAAAACCCCTCCTCCTCACCCCGCATCCGGGCGAGCATCGCCGCGGCCGCCACGAGGAAATGCCCCGACCCACAACACGGGTCGAGAACCGTCACCTTCGCCGCCGTATCCAGCCACCCGTCGAACGTCCCGGCGGCGGGAGTCCGGGCGCGAACCTCGCCATCGGCGAAAACCCCGTCGGGAGTCCCGGAGCCGCGAACCCCGGCGGGAATTTCGGAGGCGGGAGTTCCGTCGGAAACCCCGGAAGCGGAAGCCTCGGAGGCGCGAACCCCGGCCCCCCGGCCACCGCCGACACCGTCGCCGTCGCCGCCCTCGATCCCCGCTCCACCCTCGACTTCACGTTCGGGTTCACGGTGAACCTCACCCTCCGGTTCACGCCATCTCAAATACGAGAACGACTCGATGAGGCGGCTCTCGGGGTGTCGGGCGGCCCACCACGCGCCGAGGGAATTATGGAGGAGGAACTCGACCATATAGTCTTCGGTGAAAAGCTGCGTGACGGCGGGGAGGTCTTTGCCCCCGATCTTCCGCCCCGAGGCGTTCACCTCCTTCTTCGCCTTCGTCTGCCAAAACTGATACGTCCACCCGAGGCCGTCATCCGAGGAGAAAGTCGGCTTCGGAATACCCTCCATCGCCGAGATCATGGCCCGGCGACCCTCGGGGAAAAACCTCACCGAAAGAAGCGGATCGTCCGCCGGAAACACCTCGGGAAGCATCTTTTGCGCGTACCGCGAAGCCGTCATCCACCCGTCGGCGTCGCCCTCCTCATGCGCGAGTTCATCACAATCCGCCATCGAAACCGAGACCCCATACTCGGGATGCACGAGAAGCCCATTCTCCACGAGGAAGCGGGCGAAAAGAAACCGATGCCACCGCACATAAGCAAGCTCCTCCACGAGCGCATCGAGGCCGCCGTCGCTCTCGGGCCTCGCCCCGAGAACCCGAGCCTTCGCCCGAAGAAGATTCCGAAGCTGACGCTCATCCTCCGAAAGACTCGGATACGGCTTCGCCTCACGAACCGCGAGAGCTTCGAGCGCGTTCCGGGCGGCGGCTTCGGAGGCGTCGCGGGCTTCCACGATACGCTTTTCCAAAGAATTTCGGAGTTCGGGTCGAGTGGTGGCATGCTCCTCCTTCACGGTATGTCATAGGAATCCCTCCGACGAAGTTTCTCATATGGAGGCGAGGGCGTGGGCGCGGAGGGGGATATTCTCGAACACTCGCGGGGTTGCTAAAATACGAGCCATGAGCGCGGAGCGACACAGAGACGACGAAGCGAGGCGGAGGCTGGCGAGCCGGCGTTTGCTCGACTCCCTCGGGTCGGGCGGCCTCGAAGAGGACGAGGCGGACGAGGTCGCGCTCCGGGCGGTTCGCCGGGCGCGGCGCGAGGCCGGGAGGGGCGCGGAGGAGCCGCATCCGTCGGCGGACAAAGTTCGCGAAAGGCGCGGCTCCGGGTAGTTTCGGGCTTTGGCGGCGCCGCTCACCGTTCTCGACACGATGGTCGCGGTCGGCGCGGCGATCGGTTGCCGGGACGCATCTTCGGCCCTCGTTGTGCGGGCGGTAGCGACCGGGGATGTTCGCCTCGCGGTCAGCGACGAGGGGTATCGGGAGCTTCTCAAAGCCATGAGTTATGAGGATGTGAGATCCAAAATAAAAGACCCCGTGCAAGCCTTCGAGGTGGCTTTGGATATCGAAACTATGGGGTTCTTCCACTATCCGCGAAGATACGATTGGCCGACCCTCCCCGACCCTGGCGACAGGTGGGTTCTCGACCTCGCCTATGAATCCAAAGCCGAATACATCGTAACCCGAGACCCGCACTTTTTAGACAACGCCCGGAGCCTCGAAAGGCTCGGCTTCACCGTACTCACCCCCGCGCAACTTTTGCGCCGTTTATGAAGCGAGCGGCATGAAGATTAATTACCACAAAGATACGGACTCTTTGTACATACACTTCAACGAGAGGCCGAGCGACGAGTCGGAGGAGATCGCCCCGGACACGGTCGCGCACTTCGACGAGGACGGCGAACACACGGGTATCGAATTCTACGCGGAGGCGAGCCGGAAAGTGGATCTCGACGGCATCGAAGTGGACGAAGCGCGTCCCTCAGCGGACGAGGTTCGTGAACGGCGCATCATAGAGGGTTCGGGGTAAAATAGCGGTCATGGAGATGAAGCTCACGTTGCCGGACGAGGTGCATGAGGCGTTGGGGCCGGAGTCCGAGCGGGAGGTGCTCGAGGGCGTCCTTCTCCTCCTCGTCAGCGAGGGGAAGATGAGCGTGGCGCGGGCCGGGGAGATCCTCGGCCTCGGAGGAAGGCTCCCGGCGATACGCTGGTACACGGCCCACGGCCTCCCGTATCCCGACCTCTCCGAAGATGACTTCGCCGACGACATCGAATACTCTTCTTCTTGACGGACTCCCCTCCGCCCCCTCCCGGATTAAACTTGCCGCAGCCTTTCGAGGAAGGCGGGTGGCCGGAGGACTTCGACGGGGAAAGGGAGGTTTGCGTCGAGGAGGTGGCGGTCCCACGTTACGATGAATTCCGCTTCGGCGTGCCATGCGAGGCCGGGCATCCAGAAATCCTCCGGGTCGGAGACGCTCGGCCAGTCGAGGCGTTGTGGACGGTGCATCTCTCCGTGCCATCCGAGGTCGAGGGCGATCTCGAAAGCTCGGGCGGCGTCCGTGATGAAACCTTGACGGTGGCGGTTTCGGACGGTTCCGACAAGCTCGACGAGGAATGCGTCGCTGAGGGCGACGGCGACCTCCCCGGTTCCGACCGCTCTCATGAGGCGGAAGCTCGACGCCGCTTCGCTCCCGATCAAAGCCGTGACGACCACATCGGTGTCGATAACGACGAGCGGCGCGCTCAAAGAGGTCGGCGCCCTTCGCCCCGGATCCGCTCATCCCTTCGCCGTTCCCATTCCCGGACTTCTTCCGGCGTCGGAGCCGGATGGCGAGGTTCTTTGGCACGCTCCTCGCGCATTTCCCTCCGAACCTCGCGAACCCCTTCCTGCGCCAACCTCACAGCCTCTTCTTCATCGAGCGGCTCCGGCGGACTCATCCGCTCGACCTGCCGGGCGAACTCCTCGACGGCGGCGGCGAAGCGATCCACCGCCCGATCCAACCTTTCCGCCACGTCGGCGTCTTCCGTCTTTCGATGTTCCATATTCACCTCCGTCAACGTATTTTAGCGCGTCGGAATTTTCGGCTCCGAACACGGATGAGGCTATCTCTCGAACGGGTCGAGTACCTTCGCCCCGGTTCTCTCGACGTCGCGGGGGTTTCCGGTGACGAAGGTGAGGTCGCGGGAGATTGCTTGCGCGGCCATGAGGGAGTCTATGGTGGGGAGCGGGTCGGGGGCGTTCAGTCTCCCCCACATGTCGGCATCTTCAGCGTTGACCGCCACGATCCTCCCTTCATAAATTCGGTGAATGTCGGAAAGCCAGCCTTCGATGGCCTCCGCCTGGCGTGGATCTCTGGGACGCAGCCGTTCCACACCCTGGCGGATCTCGCCGACGGCGAGCGCGCTTATGCAAAGGTCGCCGCCCCTCCTCACCCCAGAAAACCAACGCCGGACACCCTCGTCTATACCCCGCCTCTTACGAAGCTCCGAGAGGACGCTAGTATCGAGCATGTACCTCAAAACTCGCTCACTCGTCGAACTCGACGATCCGGGTCGGCGTCTTGTCGCGCCGGATGTCGAGGTCGTCGAAGCTCGGCCCTGAGAGCAAAAACTCCTTGAAACCCGGCGCTTCGTCCCGCTCCTCCGTCAACCGCTCGTACTCCTCTGCCGGGACGACGACCACGACCTCACGTCCGTCCCGTGTAACGACTTGCGGCCCCTCGTCCACGGCCCGGCGCACAAGCTCGCTGAATTGCCGCTCTGCTTCCTGTAATTTCCACGGCACGATATGACCTCCTCACTGACGCGAAATTTCCTCCGGTCTGTCTATTTTAGCGGTTGGCGAAGCGACGAGGCGCGGGGCGGCGGAACTCGGACACCCGCCGAGTCGCTAAAATACGAGCCATGAGCGCGGAGCGGCAAAGGGACGACGAAGAGAGGCGGAGGCTGGCGAGCCGGCGTTTGCTCGACTCCCTCGGATCGGGCGGCCTCGATGAGGACGAGGCGGACGAGGTCGCGCTTCGGGCGGTTCGCCGGGCGCGGCGCGAAGCCGGGAGGGGCGCGGAGGAGCCGCATCCCTCGGCGGACGAGGTTCGTGAACGGCGCATCATAGAGGGTTCGGGGTAAAATAACGGTCATGGAGATGAAGCTCACGTTGCCGGACGAGGTGCATGAGGCGTTGGGGCCGGAGCCCGAGCGGGAGGTGCTCGAGGGCGTCCTTCTCCTCCTCGTCAGTGAGGGGAAGATGAGCGTGGCTCGGGCCGGGGAGATCCTCGGCCTCGGAGGAAGGCTCCCGACGATACGGTGGTACACGGCCCACGGCCTCCCTTACCCCGACCTCTCCGAAGAGGACTTCACCGACGACATCGAATACTCTTCTTCTTGACGGACTCCACCTCTCCCCCTTCCGAAAAGCGACTCGCCGTCTTCGACACGAGTCCCCTCGTATTCCTCGACGTTCTCGGATACACACGCAAATTGCCCGAACTCCACCGCGTCGTCGCGCCTCCGGCGGTGATCGAGGAACTCACCGCCCTCCCCGGAGAGCCGGGCAGCGGACTGCCGGCGAAGGGATGGCTCGAACGGCGAACGCCCGAAGCCGAAACGCTGCGGAGGGTCGGGGGCGAACTCACGGAGGGGAAAGGCGAGAAAGAAGCCATCGCCCTCGCGGTGGATCTCCGCGCGCTCATCGTACTCAACGACAAGCGGGCGCGAAGCGCATCGGCCTCCGGCTGACCGGAACCCTCGGCGTGCTTCTCCGGCTCCACCGCCTGAAACTCGCCTCGCGCGGACTCGAAGAAGACCTCCGTCTCCTCGAAGAAGCGAACATGAGGATCACACCGGAACTCCGCCGGATGACGCTCGCAGCCGGGAGAAGACAATAGCCTTCATGAGGCCGCGCCTCCGGGGCGATGTAAAATTCCTTGCGAATGGAGATCGAGGAAGGCGCGGATCATGGACAAGAAAGACATCGTTTCGAGAGACCCGGAGTTGATGGGCGGGGCTTTGGTTTTCGCGGGAACTCGGGTTCCGGCGGAGAGTCTCATACAGCATCTCGCGGCGGGGGATATGCTCGACGAGTTTTTGGAGAACTTCCCGACGGTGTCGCGTGAGCAAGCGGTCGCGTATCTCGAAGTCACGCCGGAAGCGGTGGATGCGCTCATTGCTCGATGAGAACCTCGACCGCAAACTGAAACGCTTCTTCGGCGAGTGTTCCGTGAACATCGCTCCGGTATACTCCGGGTGGACTTCGATTCATGGAGAGGAAATATGGTTGCGCGGCGCGGAGCTTTGATCGCTCTCGGAGAGGGCATATACACCGTTCCCGAGGTGGCGCGGATACTCAAGCCCGCGACGACCGAGTACAAAATCCGGTACTGGCTCGACGAGGGTTTGCTCGGCGAACCCGTCCGGCGAGGGCGGCGCGGGAGGCCTCATCTTCTCTCTTTCCGGCAATTGCTTCAGGCGAGAACCATCCAACATCTCCGGGACGCGCTCGGGTTCCCGCTCCAAAAAGTGCGGCCCGTCATCGAAGAAATAGCCGACCTCGTGTTTACGCGGCTCTTCGATGAATCCCACGAAATTCAGTTTATACGAACGCCGACGGGTGAGATCGGGGTCTTCGACGGGACGCGCACATATGAGCTAAAAACCGGCCAATACATGATGACCGAAGCGATCATCCCCGAACTGAATGAAATCCTCGAAGAGACGCGGAAAGACTGGAAGCGCGGAGAAGTCCGGGTCGAGGGATATCCGCGCCTCGTCTCGAATGCCAGGATAGTGGCGGGTTCCCCCACGATAAAAGGAACGAGGATCGAAACCTCCTTCGTCGCGTATCTCGCCGGGAGCCTCGGCGTCGAGAAGGTGCTCGAACTGTATCCGCACCTCGACAGGGAGGCGGTTTTGCAAGCGAGGAGCTTCGAAGGCGAGATGCCGCTCGCGGTATGAAAATCCTCTCTGACGAGGACACCATATGGCATGAACTCATCTCCCGCCTCAACGAACTCGGCTTCGAACATGGATGTGTCTTCGTCCCCTTCCCAATCTCCGAACGCGGACATGGCATCCCCGACGAGGAAGTGCCGGAGATTTGCCGCCGCGAGGGCGCGACGGCACTCCTCACCACGAACCGCAGAGAATTCGCGAGGCATCTCGTTTAGTCCTACAGTGACACTTGTGTAATCTCTGCGTTATCCTCTGCCCACCCACGGGAGAGGAGCAAGATGAGCATTCAACGTCAGGTTGGCGACGGAATGAGTCCGGCGCTGGAGGACTGGCCGGAGTAT
>JACCWD010000035.1 GCA_013697825.1 Rubrobacter sp. | reverse complement strand
AATATATCCGCCGCTCTTTTTGAGGTTGTCGGCGTGTTCGACGGGGTTGAATTGCACGGCGGTATAGAAATACGTGAACATGATGATCATCATCGCGAAGAGGATGAGGTACGGGATCGAACCCGGCGCGAAGAATTGCGCCACGCTGAAGAGGAAGCCCTCTTCCTGCCCGGCTGCGAACTGTGTGATCACGATCGGAAATATGAGAAGCGACGACGCGAAGATGATCGGGATGACCCCCGCCATGTTCACCTTCAGTGGCAAATACGTCGTCCCACCCTGGCTCATCCGCCTTCCGACCTGGCGCTTCGCGTACGTGATCGGAATCCTTCTTTGCCCCTCGTTCACGAACACTATGGCCGCGATGATGACGACGAGGAGGATGGCGAGAACCACGATCACGAGCACGTTCCCGCTCTCCAAAAGCGCGCGGCCCGCGATCGGAGCCTGAGAGAGGATCGAAGCCGTTATTATCAGCGAGATCCCATTTCCAAGCCCATGCTGCGTTATAAGCTCACCAAACCACATCGTGAGTATGACGCCCGTGGTCAAAGTCAAAATTATGAGGAAGATGTCGATCGGGGTCGCCCCCGCGAGAACCGGCCCGAAAAGTTGCCCGGACTGGAAGAAGAGCGTCATCGCTATGGCTTGCAAAAACCCGAGGACGAGAGTGAAATAGCGAGTGTATTGCGTGATCTTCGCCTGTCCCTGTTCGCCTTCTTTGGAAAGTTCTTGCAAACGGGGGATGGCGACCGTCATAAGCTGCATGACGATGGCGGCGGTTATGTACGGCATTATGCCGAGCGCGAACACCGAGAGGTTGTTGAAGGCTCCCCCGGTGAACACGCCGAACAGTCCGGTGATGGCGTTGCCGCTCGTGTCTATTCCGCCCTGCGCCAGAATTTCGCGGTTCACGCCCGGCAGCGGCACGAACGCGCCGAGCCGGTACGCGGCGATCATCGCCGCCGTGAAGAGCAGCTTCTGGCGAAGCTCCGGCACTTTCCAGGCGTTTGCGAGGGAACCTAACATGGCTTAGCTCTCCAGTATCTCGACTGAGCCGCCCGCAGCCTCGATCTTTTCCCTGGCCGACCCGGAGACCGCGTGAACCTTGACGGTCAACGCCCGATCCACCTCTCCGCTCCCGAGAACCTTCACGAGGTTCGCCTTCTTCCTGATAAGCCCGGCGGCCCGCAACTCATCAAGCCCAATGGTATCACCCTCGACTTCGGCGAGGTCGCTCAAGTTTATGGGCGCATAGTTCTTTGGACGGGCGACGGTATGACGCCCTCTCGCTTCGCCCTTGAGACGCGGCAAGCGACGCTGGAGCGGCATCTGCCCGCCCTCGTATCCGGCATTTCGCTTCGACCCCGAGCGCGCGTTCGCGCCTTTATGACCGCGGCCGCTCGTCTTCCCGAGTCCGCTCCCGATGCCGCGCCCGACGCGCTTCCGCGCCTTCGTCGAGCCGGGGGCCGGAGATAGTTCGTTGAGCCTCATGATTCGTCCACCTCCTCGACGCGCACGAGGTGCCGGACTTTGTGGAGCATGCCCCGAATCTGGGGCGTGTCCTCATGCACCCGCGAATCACGGATACGTTTCAGCCCGAGCGCCCTCACCGTGCGCTTGTGCTTTCCTATAGAGTCTATGACGCTCTTCGTCTGCGTCACCTTCAAAGGGCTCATGACGTGATCTTCACCCCCCGAGCCTCCTCGATGTCGGCCTTCGTCCGAAGGCTGCGAAGCCCTTGCTCCGTCGCCCTCACAAGGTTCACAGGCGTAGTCGAACCAAGCGCCTTCGTGAGGATGTCCTTGATCCCGGCAAGCTCGAGAACCGCCCGGACTCCACCACCCGCGATAACCCCCGTACCTTCGGAGGCCGGCTTGAGAAGCACGTCCGAGGAAAGGAACTTCCCGATGACCTCGTGCGGAATAGTCGTGTTCCGCATCGGAACCTGGAACATATTGGCTTTCGCCCGATCCTGTCCTTTGCCGATCGCGCCCGGAACGGTGTTCGCCTTCCCAAGCCCGACACCGACGCGGCCATTCCCATCGCCAACGACGACGAGCGCGGAGAAGTTCAATCTCCGTCCGCCCTTCTTTACTTTGGCGACGCGGCGTATCTCCACGACGCGATCCTGGAACTCCGAGTCGCGCCCTCGGCCTCCACGGCCACCGCCGCCCGGACCTCCGCCGCGTCCACCGCGGCCACCGCCCGGCCCGCCCGGTCCACCGGGGCCACGACCGCCGGAACCGCCTCCACGGCCACCGGGGCCGCCACCGCGTCCTTGCGGACCTCCCGGCCCGCCGCCGGGCGCGCCTGCTCTGTTATCGTTTCTTGGACGACCCAAGATCATTCCTCCTGAATATAGTTGCTAAAGTTTGAGGCCGGATTCGCGCGCGCCCTCTGCGAGCGCGGCGATGCGGCCGTGGTACTTGTTTCCGCCCCGGTCGAAGACTACGGCTTCGTAGCCAGCGTCCTTCGCCTTACCAGCGATCTCTTCTCCAACCCTCTTCGCCGCCTCGGTGCGGTTCTCCGCATCCTGAAACTGCCTCGAATCCGCCGAAGCAAGAGTGTGTCCTTCGAGGTCGTCCACGAGCTGGGCGTAGACGTGCGTGTTTGAACGATACACCGAGAGCCTCGGACGCTCGATGGCCCCCATGAGCTTGCGCCGGATGCGGGCGCGACGTTTCTCCCGCTGCGCCCTTTTCTGCAAAACTGCCATCTTTCACGAACCTCCCTATCCGGCCTTGCCGACTTTGCGCCGGACGACCTCATCCTCATATCGTATGCCCTTGCCCTTGTACGGCTCCGGCGGACGAACCTTCCGAACCTCCGCCGCCGTCTGCCCGACACGCTGCTTGTCAATCCCGCGCACGATGATCGTCGTCGGAGCCGGAACCTCGAACGAGATCTCATCCCGAGGCTCGATAGAAATGGGATGCGAATACCCGACCTGGAGACCGAGATTCTGTCCCTGCAACTGCGCCCGGTACCCGACCCCCGAAATCTGCAAAGTCTTCGAGAACCCGTCCGTAACCCCGACGACGGCGTTGTAGACGAGCGAGCGCGTCAACCCATGCTGCGCCTTGTGCTTCGGCGACTCCGAGGCGCGTTCGAGGACTAGCTTCCCATCCTCCTCCTTAACCTCGATGCCTTCGCCAATCGGCACGGACAATTCGCCTCTCGAACCCTTCACCTTGATGCTCCGGCCCGAGAACTCGACGTTCACGCCGCTCGGAACCTCGACCGGGTAATTTCCAATCCTCGACATTAGCTCAAACCTCCAAACTTCCTAGTAGACGAAGCAGAGGACTTCGCCGCCGATGCCCCTGCGTCGGGCCGTGTGGTCGGTGAGTATCCCCTGAGAGGTCGAGAGTATCGCAACCCCGAGGCCGTCGAGGACGCGCGGGATGTCCTGCTTGTTGCGGTACACCCGCCGTCCGGGGCGGCTCATCCGGCGCAGCCCCAGTATGCCGCGCTGCCCGTCGGGGCCGTACTTAAGCTCGATGACGAGCTTCCTTTCGGCTCCGGCTCCGCTCTCGGAGTATTCCCTTATATAGCCCTCGTCCCGAAGAATCCTCGCGATTTCCGCCTTCATCTTCGAGTGGGGCATCTCGACCGTGTCGTGTTTTGCCATTCCCGCGTTGCGGATGCGGGTCAGGAAATCCGCTATTGGATCTGTGACTGCCATCTTCGCCTACCAACTCGCTTTCGTCACACCGGGGATCTTCCCCTCATGCGCCAGTTCCCGCAAACATATGCGGCACAACCCGAACTTCCGGTAATAACCGTGGGCGCGCCCACACCTTTGGCACCGATTGTATTCCCGCGTCGAGAACTTCTGCGTTTTCCTCTGCTTCACAAGAAGCGCTTTCCGAGTCATCTCTGTCCTCTCAACTATCCTGGAAGGGCATCCCGAGCTGCTTCAAAAGCTCCCGCCCCTCCTCATCATTCTCCGCCGTCGTCACGATGGCGACATCCAAGCCGCGCGTCGCGTCTATCGAGTCATACGAAATCTCCGGGAAAATTATCTGCTCCCGAAGCCCGAGTGCGTAATTCCCGCTCCCATCGAAAGACCTCGGACTCACGCCCCGGAAGTCCCTCACACGCGGCAATGCCACCGAAACGAGACGGTCGAGGAACTCCCACATCCGCTCGTTGCGGAGCGTGACCCTCGCGCCGACGGGCATCCCCTCGCGGATCTTGAATCCAGCGATGGATTTCCTCGCCCGGCGAAGCTGTGGTTTTTGGCCGGTGATCTTCGTGAGGTCGGCCATTGCGCCGTCCATCTTCCGGCTGTCGGCGGCGGCCTCTCCGACTCCCATGTTCACGACTATCTTCTCGACGGTCGGTATTCGCATAGGATTTTGTATCTCGAACTTCTCGCGGAGCGAGGGCCGGATCTCCGCCCGGTAAACTTCTTTGAGCCTACTAGCCATCTATATCCTCCCCGGACCTCTTCGCGACCCGAAGCTTCTCTCCCGAATCCGTGAACCGATACCCCACCCGAGTCGGCTCGTCCGACGACGGGTCAATGAGCATCACGTTCGAGATATGTATCGGCGCGTCGAACTGGAACAGCCCCTGCGGATTATTCTGGCTCGGCTGCGCGTGCCGCGTCCGGGTGTTCACACCCTCCACGACCACACGGTTCTTCTTCGGGATGACGCGCTCGACATCGCCGCGCTTTCCTTTTTCCCTGCCGGAGATTACGACCACCGTATCTCCGCGTTTTATTTTGAGTCCCACTTAAAGCACCTCCGGAGCGAGCGAGATGATCCTCGTATAGCCCTTCTCACGCAACTCGCGAGCGACCGGGCCGAAAATACGTGTCCCGCGCGGCGCCCCATCCGGGTTGATGATGACCCCCGCATTATCCCCAAAACGAATATACGAGCCATCATCCCGACGAGTCTCTTTGGCTGTCCGAACGACGACCGCTCGGACGACCTCGCCCTTCTTCACGCCGCCGCCCGGAGTCGCCTCCTTGACGGTCGCCACGATGACATCGCCGATACCGGCGCTCCTTCTTTTGCTTCCTCCGAGGAGGCGGATAGTCAGGATGCTCCTCGCGCCCGAGTTATCCGCGACCCTCAGCCTGGTTTCGTTCTGGATCATTACTCGGCCCTCGATATAACGTTCGCCAGCCGCCAACGCTTCCGCTTCGAGAGGGGCCGCGTCTCGATGATCCGAACCGTGTCCCCGGTATGGGCGTCGTTCGCCTCGTCGTGGACCATGAACTTCTTCGTCCGCCGGACGCGCTTCTTATACCGCTTGTGCCGGATAAGCGTCTCGACCGTGACGGTCACCGTTTTATCCGCGGCATCGGAGACGACGAGTCCGACTCGCTCTTTGCGGCGGTTCCGCTCGGTGTCGGTTTGGATCTGGCCCTCGTCCTGGTCGAAGGCCGGCCCCTTCACCGCCGTCTCACCGAGGTCTTCGGAGACTTCGGTCTCGGTGAACTCTTCGCCTTCGGCGAGGTCGCCGACTACTTCGAGTTCCTCTTCCTCGGACTCCGCCTCGTCGGCCTGAACTTCCTCGACCTGGGCGAGACCCTCGGCCTCTTCGGGCTTGGGGGCTTGCTGGCTCTCTCTGTTCTTTTCTTCTTCGGTCATCCTGCGTTCTCCTGCTTCTGGTTGAGTACGGTCAGGAGCCGCGCGATGTTCCGGCGGACGTCCTTGAGTTGTCCCGTGTTCTCCAATTGTCCCGTCGCGTGCTGGAAACGGAGGTTGAAAAGCTCGCGCCTCGTGTCGGCGATGCGCTTCTCGAGCTCCGGCACATCCAACTCGCGCACCTCGGCGGTCTTCACGATTGAATACCCCCTCGCGCAACGAAGCGGGTCTTTATCGGGAGCTTCTGCGCCGCGAGCCTCATGGCGTCGCGGGCAAGCTCCTCGGAAACCCCGCTCATCTCGAACATCACACGTCCCGGCTTGACGACGGCCACGTAGTCCTCCGGGCTTCCCTTGCCGCTTCCCATGCGGGTTTCGGCGGGCTTCTTCGTCACGGGCTTGTGCGGGAAGATGTTTATCCAGACTTTACCGCCGCGCTTTATTTTCCTCGTCATCGCGATACGGGCGGCCTCGATTTGCCTGTTCGTGATCCAGGCCGGTTCGAGCGCCTGCAAACCGAACTCGCCGAAGTCCACGTTCGTCCCGCCTTTGGCGAGGCCGCGCATCCGGCCGCGGTGCGGCTTGCGGTACTTCATCTTTTTGGGTACCAGCATTTTCTAGCTCCTGCTCTCGGGATCTTCGTTGATGCCGTGGTTTATCCAGACCTTCACACCGATTTGGCCCATCTGCGTCTTCGCCTCCCGGAATCCATACTGGATGTCCGCATCGAGCGTATGAAGAGGAACCTGCCCCTCCGAGATAGTCTCCTGCCGACTCATCTCGATCCCACCGAGACGACCGCCACACTGAATCCTCGCGCCCTTCGCGCCGCTCCGCATCGCGCTCGTGAGCGCCCGCTTCATAGTCCGGCGGAATGCCGCACGGCCCACAAGCTGCTCGGCGATTGACTCGGCGACGAGCGCCGCGTTGATCTCCGGCCTCGACACCTCGCGGACGTTTACCTGAACCTTCTTCTTCGTGAGCCTCTCGAGCTCGCCACGGAGGGAGTCCACTTCCGAACCGCCCTTGCCGATGACGATGCCCGGCCTCGCGGTATGAATGTCTATGACGACCTCGCCCTGTTCAGCGGCCTTTCGGATACGCACGTCGGCGACACCGGCTCGGGAGAGCTTCTTCTCGATGTGGTCCCGGATCTTGAGATCCTCGCCGAGGAGTTCGGCGAAGTCCTTGTCCGAGTACCAGCTACTTTTGAAGTCTACCTTCTCGCCTTTGCGCTTGACACCGAGGCGGAAGCCTTCGGGATGTACTTTCTGGCCCATCTATTCGTCCTCCTCGTTGCCGGGCGTGTCTGTGGAACTTCCGACGAGAACGCCCGCTGGGTCGCCGAGTTTGACGGAGATGTGGCTGGTGCGCTTCTTGATCTCAGTCGCCCGGCCCATGGCCCTCGCCCGATACCTCTTTATCGTCGGCCCCTCGTCCACCCGGATCTCCCGAATAAACAAGTCCTCCGCGTCGAGGCCGTCGTTGTGCTCGGCGTTCGCTCCCGCGCTCTGAAGCACGTCGCCCACGATCTGCGCGGCCCGCTTGTTTGTATATTGGAGAAGCGTGATCGCCTCCAAATAGCTTTTGCCGCGAACTTTATCCGCGACGAGGCGGGCTTTGCGAGGGGCGATACGGACGTATCTGGCTACTGCCTTCACGTTATCGCCTCCTCGCAGTCCGGTCATCCTTGCGGTGCGTGCGGAAGGTTCGGGTCGGGGCGAACTCCCCGAGCTTGTGTCCGACCATGTTCTCCGTGCAAAACACGGGAACGTGCTTCCGGCCGTCGTGGACGGCGATGGTGTGGCCGACGAACTCCGGGTAAA
>JACCWD010000033.1 GCA_013697825.1 Rubrobacter sp. | reverse complement strand
CGCGACCTCCTTGCGATCCATGCCGCGATCCACCGCTTCCAACACCTTCAACCTGAGATCCTTCGAATATGGTTTCATGGCCGGAAGTATCCACGAGGATCAACCTACAAGCAACCCGCTGTGAGATACGTGTTCAGCCAGCCCGTCTTCGGGCTGCCCCGGAGCGCGGCGAGGCTTTCTTCGGAGCCATTCGCGCTCGCTCGGGCGATGACGGCGTTGGCGATGGTTTTGCCGCTCCTTCGGACTTCGCGTATGTGGACGGGGAGGTTTGTGGGACCCATTTTCACGCGGCCTCGGGGGGCGATTATGGAGGCGTTCGCGAGGGCGGTTCGGAAGCGGGCGTTCGGGTTTCCTTTCGAGGCTTCGAGGGCGGCGGAGATCATGGCCGCCGTCTCGTATCCGAGAGCCGCGACGGCTCCGGGAGCCCGACGCTCTTTTTTGCGGTACTCGGCGACGAAGCGGCGGTTCGCGGCGGTTTGAAGGCCGGATGCCCACGAGAGGCATGTTTTTATGCCGAGGGCGGACGCCCCCAATTCGGCGAGTATGCACTCGTCGGCGAGGAACGCCGATCCGGCGAGGGGAATGTTTTCGAGGTCTGCCTTTGCGTACGCGCCGACGAACTCGACGGCGTGTTTGCCGCAATACGCCGCATACACGAAATCCGGGGCGGTTTGTTTCATCTCGGAGAGCGGGACGGAGAGATCCGGGCTTCTTCCGGGAAGGTGCGTGATGTGTTCTCCGAGCATCTCACCTCCCGCCCCCTCGAAGCCGAGGCGGAAGGCGTGGTACGCATCGAAGCCGCCGTCGTATGCGGAGGCCGAAGTGACCGCCCGCTGTCCGAGGTTTTTCGCGGCCCACCCGCCGAAGGCGAACTCGCTCCGCCAGAGAAGGAGGGAGTTCGAGGACTCCGGCTCGTCCCGGCGAGCGATGTCCGCGCCGGTGTCGAGGGCGATGAAGGCTTTGTTTTTCTTCTCGAAGGCGGCGGCGAGGTTCGCGGCGAGCCTCGGGGGGACGAAGCCGACGGTGAGGGCCGCGCCGCCTTCGATGGCTTTCTCCGCGGTTTGCATCGCCCGTCCCTCTCCGATGCCCGCGTCCGCGAATTTCAGCCGGAGCGTCCGTCCGCCGGAGGCGCGGGTTTGCGCGAAGCGGAGGCGCATTCCCGAGGTGAGATCCCGCCCGAGCGAGGGGCATATCCTGGATGGCGGCGCGAGCACGGCCACGTCGAGCGGAGGGAGCTTCCGCCGCTTCCGCCTTCGCTTCGGCGCGGCCTCCGCCGGAGCCGCCGAGAGCGTGGCGGAGAGGAGTGGCGGTATCGTCAAAGCGCCCGTCGCCATTCCGGCGGTTTTCAGGAAGTTACGTCGGGAGATGCGTTCCGGTTTGAGATTCTCGCTCATTTTCTCCTCGCTTCTCTATGGTTTCGGGGCGGTGTACGATACGCTCGTGATCCATACTTCGGAGGGACGCTTTGCTCGAAAACTTCACCATCCATACCTTCTCGGAATGTGTCGGCGATGTGTTCCGGGTTCTCGCGGGCGGGACGAGTCACGTCGAGATCATCCTCGTCTCGGCCACCGAACTCGGCGGCGAAAACACCAACGCGATACCGAGAAAACCTTTTTCCCTCGTGTTTCGCGGCCCGAAAGACATCCCTCTTTCGCAGCGCACATACGAGGTCGAACACGAGGGCATCGGGGCATTCGCGCTTTTCCTCGTACCCGTCGGCCCGGACGGCGAGGGGATGGGATATGAGGCGATTTTCACGTGATGGAGGCTTCGGGAAATACCATTCGGATGGCCGATGACCGGCGGATGGAGCGTCTCGGCGTTCATACTGGCTCCGGCGTGGATGGCATCGCACCCCCGCGCCCGACTGCGGCCTCGTAGAGACGCGCCATCGGTGCTTGTCGCTTTGGCGCGTATCGCGGCGGGGAGCCTTTCCCGGCGAGGGCGGCGATCCGCATTGCTCGGCGTCATCCCTCGCCTCCTTTCGGTCGTCTCTCCATGAGGAGGTACACGCCTTTGTCTTCCTTCTTTCGGAAGCCGAGCCTTTCGTAAAGGCGCATCGCCGGGTTGAAACGCTCGACATGGATGGTGAGCGGCTTTCCCAAGCTTTCGGACTCCGAGATGAGGTCTTCGAGGAGCTTCGCGCCGATTCCCGCGCCGCGACGGGTGGGGAGGAGGGCGATGTCCATTATCCGGATCTCGTTTTTCCACCGGGCGACGTAAAGGCGTCCGGCGGAACTCCCGTCGGCCACGATGACATCGAACTCCGCCCCCGGATAGTGTTCGCGGTAATGGCGGCTTTGCGCGTCGAACTGCGAGCGGAGGAAGGTTTCTTTTTGGGCTTCGCTCCATGCCACGACCGAAAGCTCTTCCTCTCGCGTACTCGCGTATACCCGGAAAAGGAACTCCTCGTCGGAAGTCTCGGCGGGGCGGAGGGTTATGTTCGGCGTCCGGGTCTTCATGGGCGGGGAGGGAAGACGCCTTGAAGGGCGATGCAAAAGTTGAAGGTGAGGTATGGCATGAGGTTGTTGTGGGGCGCGTCTCCTCCGGCGGGGGCGAGAGTTTCTGGGGCCATTTGCGTGAGGTTTTGCGCGTTCGGGTTGTATGCTTGAATGCCGCCCGTGCCGGCCGCCAAATATTGTCCGGCGGGGTCGTTCTCCGTCGCCGGGCGCGATGAAGCCTTCGCTCCGTGGGCGTGGGATGGTATTTCGCTTTGGAGGAGCGTCACGGTTTCGCTTCCGCCCGTCTCTCCGAGGTCGTGGAGGGAGAGTCCGGGGCCTTGTCCGGGGTGCATCGGGGCGCGTCCTTCGAGGTCGGGGAGGGCGAAGTTCGATTTGCCGTCTCCGCCGTATGTGGTTCCGAGGAGCGAGAAGAGCGCGGTGTTTTGCGAGATGGGCATGAGTTGCCCGTTGCAAAACGCCCATCCCTTCGGGGCGAAATTGAACGGAAAGATCCGGATTTCGGCCACAAACGGGTCTGCCATGTTTTCTCCTCCACTTTCTATATTTTCAAGTTTGGCTCGGGAAGATCCCGAACAATGAGATGATGAAGTCCACGCAAAGGTACGGTTGGAAGTTCGTGTGCGGCTGGCTGCCGCCCACCGAACCCACCGACTGCGCGGCCATGTCGCCCGGACTTTGCGTCCCGTACAATCTCGCTCCGCCGGGGATTTGTCCGGTCACGGCGTTCGCCGGGGATTCTTGTGCGGCGGGGGATGCCGAGGCGAGAAGCGGGTGGGAATGGGCGGGGATTTGGTTCGTCGTGAGCGTTGTTTCCTCGGCTCCTCCGGTCTCGGCGAGGATGAAGCCGTTTCCCTGATGGATCGGGAGCCGCCCCCGGAGGTCGGGGAGGGCGAAGGTGCTTTGTCCGTCTCCGCCGTACGTCGTCCCGATTAGCTGGAAGAGGCTTTCGTTCTCGGAGATCGGGAGGAGTTGCCCCTCGCAGAACATCCACCCCGCCGGGGCGAAGTTCCCCGCGAACATCCGTATTTCACCGACGTAAGGTTGCGCCATCTTTTCTCCTCTAATTTGGACTCGGGAAGATTCCCTGCAAAGCGATGCAAAACGAGAGCGTGAGGAACGGCTGCATGTTCAAGTGGGCCTGGCTCCCTCCGGTGTTCGTCGCCGCTCCGGCGTTCATCGCCACGAGTTGTTGCGGCCCCGCGTACACGCCGCTCCCCGCGTTCGCGAGGAGCGCGCCCGAGGGCGATGCTTGCGAACCATTGTTCGCCGTCGCGTTCATCGTATGGGTGTGGGTGGGAAGCTCGGCGATGGAGAGCGTGTGCGCTTGTTCACCGCCGCGCTCCCCGAGGGTGTGGCCGCTTCCGGTGTGGACCGGGGTTCGCGAGCGGAGGTCGGGGAGGGCGAAGTTCACCCGCCCGTCCCCCCCGAACGTCGTCCCGAGCAGCGAAAAGAGGGCTTGGTTTTGGTTGATCGGCAAAAGTTGCCCGTTGCACAACGCCCATCCCTTCGGCGCGAACTGGAAGGACATGAGGCGTATCTCCGACAAAAACGGCTCGGCCATGTTTCTCGTTCCTCCTTTCCCTCTCGCTTTACGGCAACGTCGGCTCGGTCGGCGTGAGGCACGTCCCGCCCGGCACGCCCGTGAACGGAGAGGAACCGGGCGGGTCTATCGAGGCGGCGGTGGAGGCCGATGCCGGGTTCTCGCTTGCGAGGTGGCTCACGACGGTCGCTTCGTCCACGCTCGCGCCGTTCAAACGCTCGATGCGGAAGTCCGGGTTCGCGCCTCCGATATTGCCGTCAATGAACTGCGAGGCGTGGATCGCCTTCGAGAACTTCGATTCGGAGCCGTAGAATGGCCCCGATCCGGCGGCGGCCGCATTGCCGCGCACGTTGGCGCAGATCTTCCCGTTGTTTTGCGCCTGCATGAAGATGGTGTTGTATTCGATCCGCTCGGTGTCCCTCGGCGTGCTTATGGTGTTGTTTGTGATCGCGACATGCGCCTCGGGCGTCGGGGAAGACTCGAAGCCCTCGTTGGCGAGGACGTCTATGCCGCTTGTCTCGATCCCGCTTATGTCGTTGTCGTCTATCTTCGCGACCGCCGTCGAATCGTCGTCGGCGGCGAAGGCTATTCCGTTCCCTCTCTGCGAACCCGAGGCCGGGGAGCCGTCGCCGATGGTGTTCCCGGTGATCGTCCCATCGAACCTCGATGTCTGGTTCGCGCCGAGGTCTATGGCGGTGTTCGGGTGGTCTATCATCGTGTTGTTTTTGATGGCGAAACGGAGCGTGGACTGTGCCGCGCTCGTGAACTCGACGGCGTTGTCGCTCGCGTTGTTCAATGTCCCGTCGGCGTTTTGCGCCCCGGTGAAGGTGTTCCCCTCGACGGTGAAGTCGAGCGTCGCGTTCCCATCGGAGATGCCCGAGACGCCGACGCTGTCGAGGTTTGTGAACGTCGTAGCCGTTATGCACCCGCGCCTTCGTCTGCGCGGAGCCGTTCGCCACCACGAGGAGGCCGTCCTCCCCGAAGTCGCCCGCGAGGGTGTCCGCGAAGTCGGAGTTGTCTACCGTTAAATTCAGCGAGCCGCTCGCGCTCTCGATGTACATGTTGTTCTCCGCCGAGCCGGTGATCGTCGAATTCTGGACGAGAGCCGCGCCGGAGAGGTTGTTCCTTTGCAACGTGGCGAAACTTATCCCATCCTCGCCGTTCCCGTCGCCCGCGCCCTCGATGCGGCTGTTCTTGAACGTAAAGTCCACGACCCCGGTGCCGTAAATTCCGTGTCGTCCGGTGTCCTTCACGAGGAAGTTGTCGAATGACGGGCTGCGCGTGTTCGTGAGGCTCACGCCGTCGGAGGAGATGTTTTGGATCGCCCCTCCCGTGCACGTCGCCGCCGAGGAGCATGTCCCGCCGTTCCCCGCGACCGTGAGGCCCGCCGTGTTCCCGGTGTTGTCGAGCACGATGCCGTTTGCCCCGCCGTTCGCGGAGATGCTTCGGAAGGCGAGCCCGCCCGAGCCGATGTTCGTATTCTGAACGATGAGCGCGGCTCCGCCTCCGGTCGAAATCGCATTATTCGAGCCGCCCACCCTCACCGTGCCGCCCCCGGTCGCCGACATTCCGGGAGAGCTTCCCGAGCCGGAGATGTCGAGGCCGCCGTTCGTGAAGGCGATGGTCGAGTTCCCGTTGTTCATGAGGTTCACGCCCGGAGTTCCCGATACGGAGCTTATCTTCTTGTTCGAGCCGCTGAATTCGATGGTCGTGCCGCCACCATTGCCGGACGCCCGTATGCCCCTCGCGGCGGTGTTCGGGTTGATCGCGCCGGAGAGCGTCACCGTCCCCCCGGTTTTGTTCTCGATGTTCGCCGCGAGCGAGTTTGTGTTCGCGACGCTTCCACCATACGTGAACGAACCGTTCCCGCTGCTCACTCTGAAAGCATCCCCGGACGCCCCGGAAAGAACGCCCGACCCGAGGCCGAACGTCCCACCGATACCCGTCCCCACGCCCGAGAGCGAGACATTATTCGTGCCGCTCGTCGAGGTGACGCCGGAGAGGCTTCCGGCGAGTGTGCCGTTCGTCAAATTGAGGGCTTGCCCCGAGCCGGAGATGCCCACGTTCCCGACGTTGAGCGTCCCGAAGCCGCTCCCGTTTATGCCCGATCCCGTCGTGTTCCCGACATCGAAGCCGACAAGCGTGTTCCCGCTCCCGAGGTTCACCCCGTTCGCGTTCGCCGCCGAGGTCGTGATCGTGGGCGATGCGCCGCCCACGGATGGCCTCGCCCCGGAGTCGGCGGGCCATGTGAGGCCGGTCGCCGAGTCGAACGTGCCGCTCGCTCCCTGTCCGACGAGGCGTTGATCGTTGAGAAGCGTCAGTCCGCCCGTGTACGATCCGCTTCGGAGGAAGATGCGGTCGCCCGCGTCGTCACTCGCCGCCGCGTCGAAGCACCCGGTTCCGACGAGGCAATTGAACGGCGAGCCGAAAGTTCCATTTCCATTCGTCCCGACCCCCGCGTTCACGAACCACACCGGCTTCGAGACGGTCATGGATACCGTCGCCGCATCGCTCGTCCCGAAGCCGTTCTTCACCGTGTACGTGAAGGACGCCGAACCCTCATGCCCCGCGTTCGGCGTGAAGGCGAAGGTTCCGTTGTCCCGGATCGTCGCGCTCCCATTGCTTTGCGAAACGACGTCAAGTTCGGGCTCGCTCCCCCGATCGTTGCCGCTCACCGAGAAGTTCGAGGCGGTCGCCGTGTCTATCGGGACGTTCCCGAGGAGCGTCGTCGAGTACGTGTCGTTCGTGGCGGACGGGCGTTCGCCGACCGCTATGCGGACGATCGCGTCCGAGGTGCCGCGCGTGTTCGAGATTCGGTACTGGAACTCGAATTCCCCGGTGAACCCGTCCGGCGGCGTGAAGTTTACGCTCCCGTTCCCGTTCACCGTGAGAGAGCCGCCGTCGTCGAGCGAAACCGCATCGCCCGCCGCGCGGCTCGTCACGTCGCCGCCGAGATCCCCGCCGCCGAACGACACGACCGTCGCCTCCGGGAAGCCGCGAGTATCATTCGACATGACCCTCGGAGCGGAGAGGACAAATTCGTTGTCGAATGGCGTATGGTATGGGTCTCCCGGCGCGCTGTTCGCGGTCGGGCCATCGTTCACGGCGGTCGGCGGAGCCTCGACGGCGAACTCGTTGCTCGTCCCGCTCTCCCCGTCCCCGGTCGCCGTGAGCGTGAAGCTGCCCGGCGTGCCGAAGGTGATGGAGTGCGAGGCGAGGACGCCGTTCGTGAACGTGCCGGATGTCGCCCCGGCGGAGATGCCGCCGGAGGGTGTGCTCGTGAAGCCGACCGTCCCGATGAAGCTCTCCACCGTATTGTCATTCGCGTCGATCGCCGTCACCCGGGCATCGAAGGGGGTTCCGGCGAGTTGCGGGCCGATGGCTCCGCCGCCCGCCTTCTCGACGGAGAAGCCGTCGAGCGGGCCGAGGACGAAGCGGACTTCGGTGTCGTCCGAGATCGGTGCGTCGGTCATGCCGCCGCCGGTGAGGGCGCCGGAGATGGTGGCCGTCCCGACCGTCGTTGGAGCGGTGAGCGTCGCCGTGAACGTTCCGTCGTTGTTGTTCGTCACGTTCGAGAGCGTGCCGGAGGTCGTCGAGAGTTCGACGGTGTATCCGGTTCCCCTCGAAATTTCGTTCCCGTCAGCGTCTTTGAGTTTGACGGTGATCTCCGCCGTCGAGGTTCCGTCCGCGACGATTTCCTCGGGCGCGGCCTCGATGGTGGTGGTGTCGGGCGAAGCGGACACGACCGCGATGCCGACCCGCGCCGCCGCGCTCCTCGCCGCTCCGTCGCTCGCCACGAAGTCAAAGCCGTCGTCGCCCGCGAATCCGTCATCCGGTATGTACGAGACCTTCTCGCTCGAAAGCTCGAACGGGTCGGCTTCGGTGGTGGCCGCGATTTCTTCTGCGTTCTCGTCTTCGCCGTCGAAGAGCGTCCCGTTCTCGGGGAGGCTCGTGATGAGGAAGGAGAGCGGTTTATCGGCGTCCACGTCGTCTCCGGTGAGCGTGACGGTCGTCGCCACGCCCTCGCTGGCGGAGACGTTTTGAGCGTTCGCCGTCGGCGCGACGTTGTCCACTTCCACCTCGAAGGTGTTCGAGCCGGAAGGAGCGGAATCCCCGGCCTCGGCCACCGTCACGGTCGCCGTGTACGTCTCGTCGCCGTCGGGGTACGTGTGATCGAGCGACCCGAGCGAGCCGGGCGCGTTCGCGGTGAAGGTGTCGTTTTGTGAACCGTCGCCCCATGCGACCGTGACGTTCCACGGGCCGTCGGGGCCGGGGTCGGTGAACGAGCCGAGTTCGAAGGACTCCGAGACGCCCTCATCGGCGGTTTGTCCGGCGGGGATGGCAGCGGACGGGTTCACGTTCGCGACGTTCACCCGTATTTCGTCGTTTTCGACATCCTCGCCATCGTCGGCGCCCACGCTCACGACGTATTCGGTTCCGTCGGGGGCTTCGCCGTCGGGGAAGGCGCATTCGAAGCTGTTTTCGGCGGGGGTGTCGGTCTTCGTCGCGCCCGCGCCGCAGTCTTCGGTGATGGCCGGGTTCGGGTCGCCGCCGGGGTCGGAGACGGTGTACGTGTACGTCTTCGTTTCGCCCTCGTTCGCGGAGGCCGGGCCGGAGAGATCCACCGTCGGCGCGACGTTCTCGATCGTTGCGTTCACGAGCTGGTTGTCGGTGTCCTCCGCTCCTTCTTCGTCGCGGACTTTTATCTCGACGTTCGAGGTCGCGTCTCCGTTCGGGAATATGCATCGGAAGGAGCCGCCGTCCGCGTCGGTGGCGAGGGAGCCGGGGACGAGGGAGCCGTTGTCGCCACACTTCGGGAAGTCCTCGACGACCTCGAAGGCGTCGTCGCCGGGGTCGGTGACTGTGAAAGTGTATTCACGCTCCTCGGTCGTGCTTTCGGCCACGAGGGCCGGGCCGGAGAGCGCGACCGTCGGTTTGACGTTCGCGACGTCCACCGTGAAGGTCGCCGTGTCGGAGAGCGAGGAGTTTGCCTCCGCGACGGTGACGGTTGCCGTGTACGAGCCGTCGGCGGCGTATGCGTGGGGCTTCGTGGGGAGGGTGGCGGGGGAGCGGGCGGGGAACGAGTCCGTGGGCGAGCCGAAGTCGAAGGCCGTGTCCTCGGAGCCGTCGCCCCATTCGACCGTCACGCGCCACGGCGCTCCGCCGCGATCCACGAACGAGCCGAGCTCGAACTCTTTGTTTTCGCCCTCGTCGGCGGTTTGGTCGGCGGGGGCGCTCAAGATCGGGGCGGTCGGCTCCGGAGTGTCCACCGCGAAGTTCCACGTGCTCGCCGCCGAGGTGAGTATTGTGATCTCCACATCCCCCTCATTCGCCGGATCTCCCGTGAGAACCTCGCGCTTCGAAACGCATGGGTCGGGGTCGGCGGTGCCGGAGGCGTCGGCGCAGTCGCGCACGAGCGCGCCGTTTCAGAGAACCTCGATCCCGTCCACGTTTTGTCCGCCGGGGATGAGAGAAGCATCGAGCCGGAAGACGATTTCGAGGGGATCGGCGGCGGATGCGTCCGGGGCCGATATCTCGATTTGCTGGCCCAAAAACACGAGTCCTCCCGGCGGAGTCCCGGTGACGACCGGACTCTCCGTGATGGAGACGATTCCGCCGTTCGGGCTTGTCACGCTCGTCGCGGCCGGGTTGTTTTCGGTGGTGGGGACGCTCGTGGAGACGGTGCTTCCCGCCTCGCCCGTCTCGCTCACTTTCTCTTCCGCGACCGTCCACGAGATGGTTTCGATGGCGGTGTTTCCCGCCGCGTCGGTTGCCCGGACGTCGAAGGTGTGGCCTCCGAGCGCGAGGCCGGAATAGCTTTTCGGCGAGGCGCATTCCTCGAAGGGGTCGCTCCCGTCGAGGCGGCATTCGAGCTTCGCCCCGTCTTCGGAGGAGAAGCCGAAGGTCGCCGTGCTCGCGCTCGTCGTGCCTTCGTCCTCCGGGCCGGAGGTTACGTCGATCCCGGGTGGGGTTTTGTCGTTGACGGTGAGGAGGAAGGTCGTGTTCGCGGCGGCTCTTCCGTCGCTGACGGTGACGGTTATGTTCGCCGTGCCGGACATTCCGGGGACGGGGGCGACTTTGACGGTGCGGTTCTTTCCCGCGCCGCCGAAGCTGACGGCATCGTCGGGGGCGATGCCCGGGTTGTCCGATGTCGCCGAGAGGCGGAGCGTACGCGGCGGGTTGTCCACGTCGGAGACGGTGAACGGGATGGCCCCCGTGTCGCCGTCGGTGTCGTTCATGGTTTTGGCGGGGATGCGGGAAATGGTCGGGGCGTCGTTGACGGGCCTCACGATTATGGTGGCGACGCCCCGGTTCACGCGGCTCCGGTTGTCCCGCGCCCGGTACACGAAGGAGTCGCGCCCGTGGAAATTCGCCCTCGGAGTGTATACGAGGGAGCCGTTTCGGCGGAGGACGAGCCTTCCGTTTTTGGGGTTCGTGGTTCGGAGCGCCCGGAGTCCCGCGCCCCGGTCGTTGCGGAGGACGCCGCGGCCCCCGACCCGGAGGACTTTGTCCTCGGCGACGGTGAAGCGGTCGTTGCGGGCGAGGGGCGGCGGCGGGGCCGCTCTGCCGCCTCCGACCGAAGAGCTTTGGGAGTTCGAAGCCCTCGCGTCGGCGGAGGGTTGGACGGCGTACACGACCGCGAAGGCCATGAAGAGCGCGCACGCGACGAGAACCCACCGCAGCCTCCGCTTCAAACTCGAAGCCCCGGAAGTCGAACCATTCATATAAATCCTCCTCGCTCTCCATTCGCCCACACGTCTAGCACGACCATGCTCCGGGCCGCCGTTTCCCGCTCTTCGGTACTCCGCAATTCACTGAATGGAGAGCAAAAAGTTCACTCGCGCTCCCCCTTACGAAAGGCAGGATACTCTGTGCATACAAGTCGGCGCATCACTCAAACTACGTATTTTTTGGCCGATTCCGAAGTTTTATCGGCCAAAGCGAGGATTTCCTGAAGCGGACGGGCTGCGGTTAGCCATCGGAGTTCATAGGGTAAACTTACCCGGTTTGATCCGGCGCTTGAAAACCGGACGAAGAGACCATACCCCCGAAACCCGAAACCTGATGCCTATGAACAAGAAACAGAAAAGCGTAGTGTGGCCCGGGGATCCGTACCCCCTCGGCGCGACGTGGGACGGCGAAGGCGTGAACTTCGCCATCTTCTCCGAAAACGCCGAAAAGGTCGAGCTTTGCCTCTTCGACGAGTCGGGGAAGAACGAGATCGAGAAGATCGAGATCGGCGAGCATACCGACCAAGTTTTCCATTGCTACCTCCCCCACGGCCGCCTCGGACAACTCTACGGATACCGTATATACGGCCCGTACAAGCCCGACGAGGGCCACCGCTTCAACCCGAACAAACTCCTCCTCGACCCGTACGCGAAGGCGACCGTCGGAGAGTACGACTGGGACTATATCCACTTCGGATACAAAGACCCCGAGGACGACGAGTCCTTCGACAAACAAGACAACGCCCCCGGAACCCCGAAGTGCCGCGTCGTTGACACCGCCTTCACGTGGGGCGACGACCGCCCCCCGAAGACCCCGTGGCACGACACCGTAATTTACGAACTCCACGTCAAAGGCTTCACGAAACTCCACCCCACCGTACCGCCGGAGCTTCGAGGCACATACGCCGGACTCGTCTCCCCGCCCGCCATCGAGCATTTACAAAGGCTCGGCATCACGGCGGTCGAGCTCATGCCCGTCCACCTCTTCGTGGACGACAAGCATCTTTTGGATAGCGGCCTCAAAAATTACTGGGGATACAATTCCATCGGCTTCCTCACCCCGGACATGCGGTATTCGGCCACCGGCTCCATAAGCGAATTCAAGACGATGGTGAAAAGATTGCATCGGGCCGGACTCGAGGTCATCCTCGATGTCGTATACAACCACACCGCCGAAGGAAACCACCTCGGCCCGACGCTCTCGTTCCGGGGCATAGACAACGCCGCGTATTATCGTCTCATGGACGACGACAAGCACCATTACATGGACTATACCGGAACCGGAAACACTTTGAACATGATGCACCCGAGGGTTTTGCAATTAATAATGGACTCCCTCCGGTACTGGATTTTGGAGATGCACGTGGACGGCTTCCGCTTCGATCTCGCGTCCGCGCTTGCGAGAGAACTCCATGACGTGGACAAATTGTCCGCCTTCTTCGACATCATCCGGCAAGACCCGGTGATCTCACAAGTCAAGCTCATCGCCGAGCCGTGGGATGTCGGCGAGGGCGGCTATCAAGTCGGCAACTTCCCCGTCGGGTGGACGGAATGGAACGGAAAGTACCGCGACGAGGTTCGCTCGTATTGGAAGGGCGACGGCGGACTCGTCGGGGAGCTTGCGTACCGTCTCACCGGATCCTCCGATCTTTACGAGCACGACGGGCGGAGGCCGCATGCGTCGGTGAACTTCGTGACGGCCCACGACGGGTTCACGCTCTCCGACCTCGTCTCGTACAACGAGAAGCACAACGAGGAGAACGGCGAGGGAAACAACGACGGCGAGAGCCACAACGATAGCTGGAACTGCGGCGAAGAAGGCCCGACCGAACGCCGCGACGTCCGTCGTCTTCGGGCGAAGCAAAAGCGGAACTTCATGGCGACGCTCCTTCTTTCACAAGGCGTACCCATGATCCTCCACGGCGACGAGACGGGCCGCACGCAATACGGAAACAACAACGTGTACTGTCAGGACAACGAGACGAGCTGGATGGAATGGAACCTCGCACCGCCCGACCGGGCCTTCCTCGAGTTCACGAGGCGCGTAATCCGGCTGAGGAAAGAGCATCCGGCCTTCCGGCGCCGCCGCTTTTTCCAGGGAAGGAAGCTCACGGGAACCGACGTGAAGGACATAACGTGGCTCGCCCCCGAGGGGCGCGAGATGACCGACGAGGAATGGAGCAATTCCTTCGCCCGCTCCCTCGGCCTCCAAATCGCCGGGTTCCTCGAAGGCCGCCTCGACGCCGAAGGCCGCCCCGAATACGACGATGACTTCATTCTTCTTTTGAACGCGCACCACGAAGACGTCCCGTTCATCCTCCCGGAAGTCCCCGAAGACGCGAGGTGGGAGGCCGTCATCGACACCGCGTACTCCTCCGGCCTCAAATCCGCCGGATTCTTCAAACCCGGCGACGAGTACCCGCTCAAAGCGCGCTCGATGGCCGTCCTCACGAACGCCCTCCGCGTCTCCATCGAGGGAGAGGACGAATGAGGTCGCTTCGCTCGGGTTCTCAGTTTTTAGTTCTTGGTTCTTGGTTAAAAACTAAAAACCAAGAACCAAGAACGGCGGCGAAGCCGGAGGCGGAGCGACCATGAAACGCCGCCACGACACCCCTTTCGGAGCGAAGGTTCGCAAAGACGGCTCGGTGCGATTTTCTTTGTGGGCGCCGGGCGCGGAGCGGGTGGAGGTCGAGATCGAAGGCTCCTCACAAACGCTTCCCCTCGAACGGAATGAAGTGTCCGGCGTACATATCCTCGAAACCGACGTGGCGAAGCCGGGGAGCCGCTATAAATTCCGCATAGACGGCGAGCACGAAGTCCCCGATCCGGCGTCCCGCTTCCAGCCCGACGACGCGCACGGCCCGAGCATGGTCGTGGATCCGGAAGCCTTCGACTGGCGCGACGACGAATGGAAAGGCCGACCGTGGCACGAGACGGTTCTTTACGAACTCCACGTCGGGACGTTCTCGCCGGAAGGGACGTATGCCGGGGTGAAACGACGCCTCGACCACCTCGTCGAACTCGGGATCACCGCCGTCGAACTCATGCCCCTCTCGGACTTTCCGGGCAGACGAAACTGGGGATACGACGGCGTCCTCCCATACGCCCCGGATTCCTCGTACGGAACGCCCGACGATTTGAAAGACCTCGTCGGGGCCGCGCACGAAAAGGGACTCTCCGTCTTCCTCGACGTTGTTTACAACCACTTCGGCCCGGACGGGAATTATCTCCACGCATACGCGCCGGACTTCTTCACCGAACGCCACGAGACGCCGTGGGGTCAGGCGATGAACGTGGACGGGGAGGGGGTCGGACAAGTCCGGGAGTTCTTCATCCACAACGCGCTTTTCTGGCTTGAGGAGTATCGTTTCGATGGACTCCGCCTCGACGCGGTGCACGAGATAAAGGACGACTCCGGGAAGCATTTCCTCACCGAGCTTTCCGAGCGGATACATGCCGGGCCGGGGCGCGACCGCCACATCCACCTCGTCCTCGAGAACGAGGAGAACGAGGCGACGCGGCTCGACGGCGAGTACACCGCGCAGTGGAACGACGACGTGCATCACGCGCTCCACGTCGCGCTCACGGGTGAGGACGCGGCATATTATTCGGACTACGCCGACGCTCCGGTGAAGGCTCTCGGGAGGTGCCTCTCGGAGGGCTTCGCTTTTCAAGGCGAGCCGTCGAAGCACCGGGGGAGTTCTCGCGGGGAGCCGAGCAAAAACCTCCCGCCGACCTCCTTCGTGTCGTTTTTGCAGAACCACGACCACGTCGGGAACCGGGCTTTCGGGGATCGGATCACGAAGCTCGCGAAGCCCGAGGCTGTCCGCGCCGCCGCCGAGATATACCTTCTCGCGCCGCAAATACCGATGCTCTTCATGGGCGAGGAGTGGGCTTCGTCCTCGCCGTTCCTCTTCTTTTGCGACTTCGGGGGGGAGCTTTCGGAGATGGTGACGAAGGGCCGCCGGGGCGAGTTCACGGCCTTCCCCGAGTTCGCCGACGAGGCGACGCGCGAACGCATCCCCGACCCCGGATCGGAGGAAACCTTCCGGGCCTCGAAGCTCCGGTGGGAGGAAAAGGACGAGCCGGAGCATGAACGGTGGATGGTGCTTTACAAAGAACTCCTCGCCCTCCGGCGAAAGGAGATAATCCCACGTCTCGAAAACGCCCCCGGCGGGCGGGCCGCGCACCGGATGGTCGGCGAGAGGGCTCTTCGGGCGCAGTGGACGATGGGCGATGGCTCGCTCCTCACGCTCGAAGCGAACCTCGAGGATGAACCGCTCGGCGGCTTCGAGAACGTCCCCGGAGAATTGCTTTACGCCACAAAGGGCGCGGCGGGGGGCGAGCGCGAGCTTCCGGCGTGGTCGGTGGCGTGGTATTTGAAAGGAGGTTCTTAGTTCTTGGTTATCAGTTGTTGGCAAAAACCAAAAACCGGAGCGAAGCCGAAGGCGGAGCGACCATGAGGACTCCCCGCTCCACATACCGCCTCCAATTCAATAAAGCGTTCACCTTCTCCGACGCGGCGGAGCTTGTGCCGTACCTCGCCGACCTCGGCATAAGCGACCTTTACGCTTCGCCGTTCATGGAGGCTCATCCGGGGAGCATGCACGGGTACGACATCGTGGATCACAACTCCATAAACCCGGAGGTCGGGGGTCGGGCGGGTTTGGAACGGCTCTCCGAAACCCTTCGCGCTCATGGCATGGGGCATCTCCTCGATTGGGTTCCGAACCATATGGGGGTCGGGCCGGACAACCCGTGGTGGATGGATGCTTTGGAGAACGGCCCCGCCTCGCCGCGCGCCCGCTTCTTCGACATCGACTGGCGCCCCACGAACCGCCGCGAACTCGATGGGAAAGTCCTCCTTCCGGTGCTCGGGGGGCATTATCGTGAGGTTCTCGAAAATGGGGAACTCGAACTCGCTTTTGACTCCGAAGGCGGCTCGTTCTTCGTCTCGTACTATGAGCACCGCTGTCCGATAGACCCGGGAACGTACCCGGAGATCCTCGAAGACGCGACCGTCGGCGAAGAGCACACGGCGGAGTTCGAGAGCGTCGTGACGGCGTTCGGGAATCTTCCGGGCCGCGACGAAGCGAATGAGGAATCCACCGCCGAAAGAATGCGCGACTCGACCATAAACAAAGAGAGGCTCGCCCGGATGTGCGCCGACTCGCCGAGCGTCGCGTCCGCCGTCGAGGGGCGGGTGGAGAAGATGAATGGCGACCCCGAGGCCCTTCATTACCTCCTCGAAAATCAGGCGTACCGGCTCGTTTTCTGGCGGGTCGCCTCGGACGAGATCAATTACCGGAGGTTCTTCTCCATAAACGAACTCGCCGGCATACGGGTCGAGGATGATGAGGTTTTCGCCGAGACGCATCGCCTCGTCCTCGAACTCCTCCGGGAAGGAACGGTATCCGGTCTTCGCCTCGACCATCCGGATGGGCTTTACGATTCTGCCGGGTATTTCCGCCGTTTGCAAAGCGCGGCGAAGGAGGCGACGGGCGAAGAAATATACCTCCTCGTCGAGAAGATCCTCGCCGGTCACGAGTCGCTCCCCGAAGACTGGCGCGTCTGTGGCACGACGGGATACGAGTTCACGAACCTCGTAAACGGAGTGTTCGTGGACGCGGAGGGCGAGGGGGGGATGACCCGCGCATACGAGCGATTCATCGGACGCGGCGTGGACTTCGATGAGCTTCTCTATGAATGCAAAAAGCGTGTGATGCGCGGCGAGCTCGCGAGCGAATTGAACGTCCTCTCGCGCCGCCTCCTCCGCCTCGCGGACGGCGGCGAGCGCCGCCACGACTTCACGATAAACGTCCTCCGCAACGCCCTCTCGGAGGTCGTGGCGTATTTTCCGGTGTACCGGACGTACGTTGTCGAGGAACCTTCGGAGACGGATCGGAGATACATCGAATGGGCGGTGGCCCGGGCGAGGAAGCGTTCGGACGCCGCCGATACTTCCGTCTTCGATTTCATCCACGATACGCTCCTCGTCGAGGGTGGGGACACGCCTCGCGGCCACGCCGAAGGCTCCGCCGGAAGCGCCGCGCATCGTCGGCGGGTCGCGGATTTCGTCGGGAAATTCCAGCAATACACCGGCCCGGTGATGGCGAAGGGCATGGAGGACACCGCGCTTTACCGATACAACCGACTCGCCTCCCTCAACGAAGTCGGGGGCGAGCCGGAGCATTTCGGGACGAGCGTATCCGCGTTCCACCACATGAACGCCGAGCGCATGAAACTGTGGCCCCACGCCATGCTCTCGACCTCGACGCACGATACGAAGCGAGGCGAGGACGTGAGGGCGAGGATAAACGTCCTCTCCGAGATGCCGGACGAGTGGCGGGCGAACCTCGCGAAGTGGGCGCGCATAAACCGCTCGCGCCGCCGCGAGACGGAGAACGGCATCGCCCCGTCCCGAAACGACGAGTACCTCCTTTATCAAACCCTCCTCGGGGCGTGGCCGCTCGAAGAGGAGTTCGACGCGGACGAATTCGCCGGACGCGTAAAGGCGTACATGGAAAAGGCGATGCGCGAGGCCGAAGTCCACACCTCGTGGACGAACGCCGACGAGGAATACGAAGCGGCCGTCTCGGAATTCGTCGAGGCGATACTCGTCCCCGACGAAAACAATCTCTTCCTCCATGAGTTCGTGCCGTTTCAAAGGAGGGTCGCGCGCGTCGGGGCGATGAACTCGCTCTCGCAGACGCTTCTCAAGCTCACCGTCCCCGGCGTGCCGGATATTTATCAGGGGAACGAGTTGTGGGATTTCTCGCTCGTCGATCCGGACAATCGCCGTCCCGTGGATTACGAGCTTCGCCGAAGGCTCCTCGCCGAGTCGAAGGAGGTCGGGTCGTTCGGCGGTATTCGGGCCATGCTCGAGGATGGACGGTGGCAAAGCGGGCTTCCGAAGATGCACCTCACCCGGAAGGTTTTGAATCTTCGCAACGAAAAGGCGGAACTCTTCGAGTGCGGCGAGTACGTTCCGCTCGAAGTCTCCGGGGGGAGATCGGAGAACGTCGTCGCCTTCGCCCGCGTCCTCGAAGGCGAGGCGGTCGTCGTGGTCGCGCCGAGGCTCGTTTCGGGTCTCGTTCGGGAAGACGGGGCTTTGGCTTTTGACCCGGATGCGTGGGGGGATGCGACGGTCTCTCTTTCCGGGTTGCCGGGGGCGAGGTACCCGAGCCTCTTCACCGGGGTCGCCGTGGAGGAAACGAATCCGAAGGTCGGGGATCTCCTCTCGGGCTTTCCGGCGGCGGTTCTCGTGGCGGGGTGAGAGCGGGTTGCCGCGGACTCCTTCGAGCATGTACCATGCGTGAAGTTGGAAAAAACGGGGAGCTTCCGGTCGAGGGGGCTGAGATGGCGATAGTCCGAGTGGACGCCGCGCCGACCCGATGACCTGATCCGGATAATGCCGGCGGAGGGAGAGAGAATGAAGTTTTCCGAAGAACTCCGAAGCAAAGCCGACCATCTTTTCGAAGAAATATTCGCCCACCCATTCGTGCGGGGCATCGCCGACGGGAGCCTCGAAAGCGAACAACTCGCCCACTATGTTCGCCAGGATTTCCAATATCTCACGACGTTTTGCCAGATTTATGGCCTCGCCATCGCAAAGTGCGACCGCCGCGACGACATCGCCTTCTTCAACGAGCAAATCGGCTTCGTCCTCGCGAGCGAGACCCATCCGCACCACAACTTCGCCGAAGTCTCCGGGTACTCGATGGAGGAGCTCGAACGGACGCAATTCCTCGCCCCGACCGCGAGAAACTATACGCGCCACATGCTCCACGCGGCGAACTCCGGCACGCTCGGGGAACTCATGTGCGCGCTTTACCCATGCCCGCTCACATACTGGGAAATCGGGCTGAAATTGAAGAACGAAGTGAAGCCGGACGACTCTCATCCGTTCAAACAATGGATCGAGTTTTACGCCGACCCGGAGGTGGCGGGCATAAACCGAAAGTTCGCGGAGATCATCGACCGCCTCGCCGAGCGGGCCGGAAAGGACGAGCTTCTCCGCATGGAGGATCACTTCATGACGAGTTGCCGGATGGAGTACATGTTCTGGGGGATGGCGTACTCGCTCGAAGACTGGCCGATTTAGCGGTTCGGCGTACCGCCGAACCGCGGCTTCAGGCATCGGGTTTCAGGTAAAAGAAAGGGCGGCGAACCTCTCTCGGATTCCGGCGTCTCGGTCGCCGGAACGTTCGGACTCCCGCGCACTCCACGCAGAGACGCGCCGGGCATCGCTCGCGGTGGCATTTCCTGATGCCTGAAGACTGAAACCTCAAAAGACGTTTCCCCCCACCCCCGTTCGGGAACTTATGGAGTTCTTTGGCGACGAACGATTTTCGGAGGGAGCATTCATGAAAGCGTGGGAGATCGAGGGCGATTTCGGTATCGAGAATTTGAACTTCGTGGACAAAGACGAGCCGGAGCCGGGCTTCGGGGAGGTTCTCGTCGGGGTTCGGGCGTGTTCGTTGAATTTTCGTGATTATCAAGTGGTTCTCGGACAGTACGACCCGAAGATGCCTTTGCCCCGAATCCCCTTCTCCGACGGCGCGGGGGAGGTTCTCGCCGTGGGGGGTGGGGTCGAAAAGTTCGCGGTCGGGGATCGGGTCGCGGGGGCGTTCATGCAAAATTGGGTCGCGGGCGACGTTTCGCCCGCCGCCGCCGCCTCCGCGCTCGGGGGCGCCATTGACGGGATGCTCGCGGAGAAGGTCGTCCTCGCCGAGCATGGCCTCGTCCGAGTCCCGGATCACCTTTCATACGAGGAGGCGGCGACGCTTCCGTGCGCGGCGGTGACGGCGTGGAACGGCCTCGTCGAGAAGGGTGGCCTCAAAGCGGGCGACACGGTTCTCGCGCTCGGGACGGGCGGCGTTTCCGTCTTCGCGCTTCAAATCGCGAACATGTTCGGCACGAAGACCATAATCACCTCGTCGAGCGACGAGAAGCTCGACCGGGCGAAGAGCATGGGCGCTTCGGAGGGCGTGAATTATTCGGAGAACCCGGATTGGGAGAAGGAGGTTCTCGAACTCACGGGCGGACGCGGTGTGGATCACGTCGTCGAAGTGAGCGGGCCGGACACTCTTGCGAAGTCGCTCTCCGCCGTTCGGATGGGCGGGAACATCGCCATGATCGGGGTCCTCACCGGGGCGAAGGGTGAGATCCCGACCGCCGCCATCCTCCGAAAGAGCGTCCGCGTGCAGGGAATTTACGTCGGCTCGCGTGAGATGTTCGAGAACATGAACCGGGCGATATCCCTCCACGAAATGCGCCCCGTCGTGGATCGCACGTTCCCGTTCGAGGAGGCGAGGGAGGCGCTTCGCCACATGGAAGGCGCGTCGCACTTCGGGAAGATCACGGTTCAGATCCCGTAGTCCGAACCGTCATTCGAGAGTTCCGAAATTGACGGTGTATGCGCCCGTAGTGTGGAGGTCGCCTCCGTGCTTGCCGATGGCGACGCCCACCCCGATTTCGCTCAGCCTCGGATCGAGGATGTTACGGCGGTGTCTGGGGCTGTCCATCCAACCTTCGACCGCGCCTTCGAGATCCCGCACGTTCGACTCGGAGACGCCGGAGATTTGCCGAAGGTGAATGTTCTCTCCGACCATCGCCGACGGATACCCGTGCGAGCGAGTCCGGTCGGAGGGGCTTATGACCTCGGGCGTGTCGTGCGAGAAGAAACCTCGCTCCATCATGTCTTCGGAGTGGGATCGAGCGGAGTTGGCGAGCTCCGTTCGCCAGCAAAGCGGGGCGACGCCGTGCTCCGCCCGCTCTTCGTTGTGGAGTTTCAATAATTCCGCTTGCGAACCGGAGACCTCCACGAGTCTTCCGTCGCAGGCGGTAACCGTCGCATCTTCGGGAATTTCCATCCCGAAGAGTTCGAGGCGAGACATCGCTTGCGAGCCGACGACGAAAACCGCCATGACCACGAGAAGTACGAGAGCTTTATCGGCGGGAAAGGCCATGCTCTCTTTTTCAGACGCGCCGCCGGACACCTTTAACGGCTCGTGTATCATCACCGAAGTCCGTACGCGAGAACGAGGAGGAACGTGTCCGAAGAGCATTTGTGGTGGCAAAAGGGGGTCGTATACCAAATATATCCGCGCTCGTTCGCCGACTCGAACGGTGACGGAGTGGGGGATTTGCCGGGCATAACCGGAAAGCTCGAATACGTGGCGTCGCTCGGCGTGGACGCGGTGTGGCTCTCCCCGATCTTCCCCTCCCCGATGGCGGACTTCGGATACGATGTCTCGGACTACATGGATATTCATCCCATGTTCGGAACCCTCGAAGACTTCGACTCGCTCGTCGAAAAGGCGCACTCCCTCGGACTCAAAGTGCTTCTCGACTATGTTCCGAACCATACTTCGGACGAGCATGAATGGTTCGTCGAGAGCCGATCCTCACGCGACAATCCGAAGCGCGAATGGTACATATGGCGCGACGCCGCCCCGGACGGCGGGTTTCCGAACAACTGGCTGAGCGAGTTCGGCGGGGCGGCGTGGGCGTGGGACGAGGCGACCGGGCAATATTATTACCGGGCGTACCACGAGAAGCAGCCGGACTTGAACTGGCGGAACCCCGAGGTGCGCGAGGCGATGATGGACGTTCTCCGTTTCTGGATGAACCGGGGCGTGGACGGCTTCCGCGTGGACGCGGTGAACCATCTCGTCGAGGACGAGTCCTTCCGCGACGACCCGCCGAATCCGGAGTGGCGCGAAGGCGACGCTCCATACCTCTCCCGCATCCCCGTCCACACCTCGAACCTCCCCGAGACGCACGCCGAGGTTGCCGGCATGCGCCGAACCCTCGACGCGCACGGCGAAGCCCACGGCGGCGAACGGCTCCTCATTGGGGAGGTGTATCTTTCCGGCGACGAGCTTATGGCGTATTACGGCGAGGCGAACGCCGGCTTCCACATGCCGACGAACATGGAACTCGTGCGGGCCGCGTGGGACGCGAGGAAAATATCCGCGTACATCGAATCATACGAGGCCGCCCTCCCCGAGGGCGCGTGGCCGAACTGGGTTGTCGGAAACCACGACAACGGTCGCATAGCGAGCCGCGTCGGAGTCGGACAAGCCCGCGTCGCGGCGATGCTCCTCCTCACCCTCCGAGGCACGCCGACGATTTATTATGGAGATGAGATCGGGATGACAGACGGAGACATCCCGCCCGAACTCGAACGAGACCCCGTCGCCAAAAGCTCCCCCGGCTTCGGACGCGACCCCGAAAGAACCCCGATGCAATGGAGCGAAGGGGAAAACGGCGGATTCTCCACCGCCGAACCGTGGCTCCCCGTCCCGGACGGAAACTTCGCCACCGTCGAATCACAGGAAAAAGATTCGCGTTCCATGCTCGCTCTCTATCGAAACCTCCTCGCCCTCCGCCGCTCGGAGGACGCCCTCTCCGTGGGATCGTACGCTCCGTTCGAGGTTCGGGACGACCTCCTCGCGTTCGTCCGCGAACACGGCGGACGACGCTTCCTCGTCGCGCTGAATTTCGGGGATGGGAGTGTGGATCTCGGAACTCCCTTCGGGGGCCGCATCGTCCTCTCCACGCACCTCGACCGGGAAGGGGAGGATGTGTCCGGGAGCGTGTCGCTCCGGGCGAACGAGGGGATCGTCGTGGAGGCGGGAGGATAGTTTCGGTTTCGACCGGGATCGCGGGACGAAAAACCGAGAAAACCCGACTTCCCGTCATCGCCCGTTATAATTCGTCGTCTTCGCACACGACTTCGAAGGGACGTCCCGCTTCATGAACTTCCGCCTCATCGTCCTCGCGCTCGGGACGTTCGCCATCGGGACGGGGAGCTTCGTTTTCGCGGGGCTTCTTGAAGGAGTGGCGGAGGAGCTTTCGGTGTCGGTGGCTTCGGCGGGGCATCTCGTGACGGTCTTCGCGGTGACGTATGCGGTATGCGCCCCGGTTCTCGCGGCGATCACCGGAACCGTCCCGAGGCGTCGGCTCCTCGTGTTCGCGATGGCCCTCTTCGTGGCGGCGAACTTCGCGTCGGTCTTCGCTCCGACGTTCTCGCTTCTTCTCGCCTCCCGCGTGGTGGCCGCTCTCGGGGCGGCGATGTTCACTCCGAACGCGGCGGCGGTCGCTTCGAGCCTCGCCGAGCCGGAGCATCGGGGGCGGGCGCTCGCGGTGGTCACGGGCGGACTCACCATCGCGTTCGTGATCGGGATCCCTCTCGGCTCGCTCATCGGGACGTATTACGGGTGGCGCGCGACGTTCGTAATGGTCGGGCTTATGGCGGCGGTGGCGCTCGTCGGGGTCCGGATCCTCCTTCCGCACATGGAGAGCCCTCCGGCCGTGGGCCTCCGCGAGAGGGTGGACGCGCTTCGGCAGGCTCCGGTCGCGACCGCTCTTTCTTTGACCGCGCTCGGGATGATGGGCGGGTTCGTCGTGTTCACGTACGTGGGTCCTTTGCTCGCGGGGATCACCGGCTTCGGCGGGGGCGGGGTGAGCGCGCTCCTCCTCCTTTTCGGGGTGGCGGCGATGTTCGGGAACAGCCTCGGGGGATACGGCGCGGACAATCTCCCGTACCGCCGGATGGCCTTCGGCATCATGGCCGTGCAAGCCGTCTCCCTCGCCTCGTTCTCGCTCCTCGTGATGGCCTCCGGCTCACCGCTCGCGCTCGCCGGAGTGTGCCTTTCCCTCGTGGCGTGGGGCGTGGCGGGGTTCGCTCTCAACCCGCTCCAGCAATACCGGGTTACGCAACTCGCCCCGTCCACGCAAAACGTCGCCCTCTCGCTGAATTCGTCCGCGATATACCTCGGGCAAGGTGTCGGCGCGGGACTCGGCTCTCTCACGCTCGGGTTCGGCTCACTCGCCGCGCTCGGCGTCGCGGGAGCGGCGTGCACCTCCGCCGCCCTCGTCATCCTCGCCCTCGGGACGCGCCCCGAAAAACCGCCCGAGGTCGCGCCGGAAGGTTAATTGAGGAGCCATATCCCGGCGTTCAAAAACGTAGCGAACGTCTCCCACGCGAGGTACGGAACGAGGAGCCACCCCGCGAGGCGGCTGACTCTCATAAACGCGGCGATCGTCAGCGAGAGCGCCACCCACAAAGCGGAGATCTCGAGAAGCCTCCATCCCGGAGCCTCCATCCCGAAGAATACGACGCTCCACATCATGTTGAGAAAAAGCTGTATTCCGAAGAGTACGAGCGCGGGCCGCACGTTTGTTCCGCTCCTTTTCCTCCACACGATCCACGCGGCGAGGGCCATCGCCGCGTAAAGAACCGTCCACACCGGCCCGAAGAGCCAGTCCGGCGGTGTGAAGAAGGGCTTGTCGAGCGTGTCGTACCATCCTCCGGGCGCGGTTTGCGGCGCGGTGAATAAACCCCCGCCGCCCGCCGCCAGAAAACACGCCGCGAAGAACACCACGAGCGCGACCGCCGAACGCCCCGCGCCTCCGAGGCCGATACGCTTTTCGAAGCTCTCGATCATACCTTCGCCCCCCTGAAAATTTCATCCGCTTAAACGTTTCCCGGAAGCCTCGTCCTCTAAAACCGGGCGCGCCGGGGTATGAATGGCTTCGGACATACGAGCGATTCACGGAGGCGAAAATATGAAGGTACTCGTGGCGGGGGCGGCGGGCAAAATAGGGAAGCGTCTCGTACGGCGCCTCATCGAACGCGGCCACGATGTGCGTGGCATGGCCCGGAAGGACGAGCAACTCGAAGAACTCGAAGGCATGGGGGCGGAGCCGTTCCGCCTCGACCTCGAAGAAGATTCGGACGAAAAGGTGGCCGAGGCGGCGCGTGGGTGCGACGCCATCGTATTCACCGCCGGAGCAGGGCCGGGGAGCGGCGCGGCCCGCAAAGAGACGATGGACTACGGCGGGGTCGTCAAGCTCATCGAGGCGGCGGATAAAGAAAACGTCCGCCGGTACGTCCTCGTGAGTTCAATGGGGTACGCCGACCCCGGCGGTCGAGGCGAGATGGAGCAATATCTCCTCGCCAAACTCAAGGCCGATGTCGCCGTCCAAACCAGCGACCTCGAATACACCGTCATCCGTCCCGGTCGTCTCACCGACGATGACGAAGCCGGAAACATAGACGCCGCCCCGCAACTCGGGCGGTATGGGGAGACGCCGCGCGAAGCCGTCGCCGCGGCCATCGTCGAGGTTCTCGAACTCGAAAACACGAAGCGCCGCGCCATCGAAATACTCTCGGGCGAAAAGCCGATTCGGGACGCGCTCGCGGAGATTTAAGCTCCGGAAAGCTCGATGTCCTTGCCGAGGAACTCGCCGTATTTGCGGAGGACGTTGTTCAAAGATTGTTTCTCGTCGCCGTCGAGGTCGCGGAAGAGGTCGAGTTCGACGGTGGCTTTCTTCGATGCGAGCTTTCGCTTCCACATGCCGGTGATCTTCCCGTCCGAAACCACGATGCTCATGAGGCCGTGGAAGGTTCTTTCCGTGTGCTCGGGTTTGAGAAAGTCGCGGCGGCCTTTGTAGCCGACCGTGTATTCGTCCACGAAGGGGAGGAGCATGACCCTCTCCGGCTCGGCTTTCGGTTCGTGTTCGGTGGGAATGTGCCAGAGTGTGCGGTCGCCGTCCTTCCACTCTTCGAGATGCGAGGAGATGGAGTCCATCGCGGCCCGGCAATCGGCGACCGTGAGGCCGGTCCACCATGCGAAGTCGTGGAGTGTCGCCGGGCCGTGGCTTTGGAAATACCGCACGGAGATTTCGGCGAGAGCCTCGTCGCGGTCGAGCTTTCTTTGCTTCGGCGCCCACTCGTCGAGGAGGACGACGGTCGGCTGCTTGCCTTCTCTCGGGCCGAGGCAAAGGAAGCCTTTTTGCGCGAGGTGGAAGAGGATGTGGTAGCCGCGTTGGCCGGATGTGGAGATGCCCTTCGCGTCGAGACGGCGCATGAGATCCGGCCTCGCCACGACCTTGCCGCCTTCGAGGATTTTCCGTATCTCTTCATGCGCCCGCTCGAAGGCTTTCTCGTCGAGGTCGAGGTCGCGGTATCTTTTCGCGCTCCCGGCGACTATTCGCGGGGTCATGAGGTCGAGCATCCACCTCGCGTCCTCGGCGGGGACGTAGTGGATCGTCCCCCGCATCGGCCACGTTCGGAGGATGCTTCCATCCGCGATCGCCTTTTCGCACCCACCCTCGGTCGAACCGGGAACCCTCAACCCCAACGCCCACAGCGAAGCGAGGAGATCCTGGCCCTGAACCGCCCCGAACCACCGAACCACATCCTCCACCCCTTTCAGCGCATGAGGCGCAAGAAACTGGTTCGCAAGCCGACGCCGGATTATTTCCGAACCATCCATATTCCCTCCTTTCGACATAATGTTACGCGCCGGAAGCGTCCTCGCATCCTCCGAATTTCTATGGAAATTGTCATAGTACACTTGCCGGGTTGTGGAGTTTGGATGAAGAAGGGCGCGAAGTTTGCAGGGTGTTCTTTCGCACATAGCGCGGGGTTTCGCGAGTACGCGGGAGGTCGCGGCTTCGGTGCCGCCGACGGGGCTTGTGGTTCTCGGGGTGGGGTGTTTCCAGCTCGGGGCGGCTTTGGCGAAGGGGCTTTTCGAGGACGCGGGACCGGGCGGGACGGTGTTTTTGCGAGTGGCGTTCGCCGCCCTCATCCTCCTCGTGATGTGGCGACCGAACTTCCGAGGGTACTCGCTCCGGGAGTACGGCGTGGCCGCCATCTTCGGACTCGCGCTCGCGGCGATGAACTTCGCGTTTTATTCGTCGCTCGAACGGATACCGCTCGGGGTGGCCGTGACGCTCGAGTTCACCGGGCCGCTCGCGGTCGCGGTCGTCGGGAGCCGGAAGCTCCTCGACCTCGTATGGGTGATTCTCGCCGCCGGAGGAATACTCCTTCTCGCCCCGCTCGGTGTCCTCGGCGGCCTCGACCTCGACCCGGTCGGGGTCGCGCTCGCACTCCTCGCGGGGTGTTTTTGGGCCTCGTACATAATACTCAGCGCGAAGACCGGGGGCATCTTCCCCGGCGGAACCGGACTCGCGCTCGCCATGTGCATCGGAGCCGTCGCGCTTTTGCCCGTCGGCATTTCACAGGGAGGAATGTCGCTCCTCGACCCGAAGGTGCTTCTCGTCGGAGCCGGAGTGGCGCTTCTTTCCTCCGCGATACCGTATTCCCTCGAAATGGAGGCTTTGCGGAAGCTCCCGACGCGGGTGTTCGGGGTGCTCATGAGCTTGGAGCCAGCGGTTGCCGCGCTCGTGGGGTTCATCATACTCAGCGAGGCTTTGGAGATGCGGGCGATCCTCGCCATATTCCTCGTCACCGCCGCGGCGGTCGGGGCTTCGCGGTTCGCCTCGAAAAACTGATTCGATTCGTCACTTCCGCCACTCCCCGGAAACCATCGCCTCCACCTCGACCGGAACTTTCTTGAGGAGCTTCTCCCCGGCTCTCACCATCGCGGCCTTCATCCTTTCGGAAACCTCGTCGGCGAGGTCTTCGCGGCACTCGACCACGAATTCGTCGTGGATGGTGTTTATGAGCCTCGCGTCGAGGTCGAGGAGTTCTTCGTGGATGTATATGAGGGCGAGCTTTGCGATGTCGGCGCTGGAATTGTGGACGACGATGCCGTTGGCGGCGAAGCGTCCGGTTTCGCTGTTCACCACATCGTACATTTCCAACCACTCGCCGGTCATTTCGATGGATTTGACTTTTTGCGCCCTGCCATAAACAGCGTCGGCTTTCCCGCACACTGCGAGCGGCGAAGAAACGACGGCTTCGGCTTTCTTTTGTTTTGCCGGGTTCATAAATCCGACCTCCGAGCAAAAGAGTGGCACGTCTTTTTTCATGATCCGCACGTTCACGCGGGTGGGATAAACGCCTATCCTGCTTCTTATGCCGAGCAAAAGGAGCGCTTCTTGAACCTCCTTCGCCCACCCGAGGTGTTTGTCACCGCGCCCGAAGGTGAGCACCGGGCCGTCGGGGTGAGCCGTGCCGTCCCCGTCGAAGAGGCCGCGCAGGTATCCACACAAGACGCTCCGGCTTCTCCATGCCGCGTCGGGGATGCGCTCTTTGATGCCCATGTCCCGCATTTGCCGACCCAGGCTTGCACAGGCCATGTTGAGGCGATGAAGCCTCTTCGGCTGACGATCTGTCACCCTGATACTGTGCGTTACGTGTCCGAGGCGCTCCGTTAGAGCGAGCAGCTTTGGCAGCAAAACTTCCTCGTGCTCGGCTATCAGAAGAGAGACGCCTCGCTCACCGGCTCCGCCGTCCGAGGCGACTCGCCCCAGCCACTCGCCCAACTCCTCGCGAGTGCCTATCTCGTTTAGGTCGGCGGTTTTTGCGTTCCACACCTTGCCGGGAGGCGATGGAGTCAAGCGGAGATCCAACTCCCACTTCCCGAGCGCGTCGGACAATACGACACGTTCTTGCGCTTTTATCTCCATCGCCGTCTTCCATGCTTCGCCCCCATTATTATTGCGAACGAGGAAGCGGTGATCCGGGCTGCACTCGATCTCGTGCCCGCCCTTGAGCGTGATCCGCGCCAGCCTCTTCTTCCCGCTCGCAACCACCGAAGCGCGAGAGAATCGCTCCCCATCCCATACGGAAATATTACGCCCGGCCAACGAGCGTATCGGCACATAGCCTTCAGTTTTCTCGAATATTCGAGAGTCGCCGTTCAAACAGCCTTGTATCGGGTAGTTCATCGCCTCGCGTCGGAGCGAGCCTCGTTCTTGATTCGACAGCCCCGAGGTCGCACGGAATTTTCGGACCCGGTTCGCGAGCGTGCGGAGTGTCCCGTCTTTTATGGCTTTATCCGCCGTTTCCCGGAGGAAACTTTGGACTTTCGGGTAGTTTGCGAAGTATTCGTCTATGAGCTTCTTTGCGTGATCCTCGTCTTCCCCGAGTTGCGCCGAAAGGCTCTTCGCCCCGCGCCCGTACATGAGGCCGAAGTTTATGCGCTTCGCGTCGTTTCTTTGCTCCTTCGTCACCTCGCTCATCTCGACGCCGAACATAGTCGAGGCGGTGAGGCGGTGGAGATCCTCGCCCTCGTTGAAAGCCCGCACGAACTCCGGGTCTTCGGAGACCTCGGCGAGGATGCGGAGCTCGACCTGCGAATAATCCGCGATGACGAGGATGTTCCCCTCTTCCGCGACGAAGCACGAACGGAACTCGTCTTCGTGCGGAATTTGCTGGACGTTCGGAGCCGTGCATGCGAGACGCCCCGTCGGAACTCGGCACTGCAAAAAGCTCGGATGTATCCGCCCCGTCCCCGGATGTATGAAGTTCGGATACGTCTCCAAATACGTGCCGAGCCGCTTTTGAAGCTCGCGGTACGTGAGGAGGTCTTTCGCCGCCGGATGCTCCACTTTCAAAAGCGTCCACACCTTCGTGTCGGAGAGCTCCACGTCGAGCGTTTTGAACGCTTCCATGATTTGCTTCGGACTGTTCAAATTGAGCCGCGGCCCGAGCCCTTCGAGCGGGAGTATGCCCTCCGGCTGCGGAAAGTGCGCTTCGAGCCTCTCGGCGGCCTCGTCGCGCCGTACTCGGACGGTCTTTTCGAGTTCCTTCCACTTCGCCACGTCGAGCTTTATCCCGGCAAGTTCCATCTCCGCGAGAGGGGCGACCGCCCCGAACTCGATGCGCGAGACGCGCGCGAGTTTCTCCTCGTCGAGCCGCTTTTCGAGTTCCCGGTGGAGCGGGATGAGTATCTCCGCGTCCTTCGCCGCGTATTCGATTTGCTTCTCCGAAAGATCCCCGCTCCAGTCCGAAGTTTGCTCGGACTTTTCGACCTCTTTGTCGAGGAAGCGTTCGGCTATGGAATCGAGCGAATACGACGCGCCGTGATCCCCGCCGGAGAGTATTTGGGCCGCGAGCATCGTGTCGAAGACGGGGCCGACCCGGATGCCATGCTGCGAAAAGAGAAACGAGAGATCGAACTTCGCATTCTGTAAAACCTTCACCGGCCCGCCTTCGAGGACGTTTTTCAGCGGAGAAATATCCGTCTCGAAGACATCGAAGATAAAGGTCTCCTCGCCCGTCGAAAGTTGGAGGAGGCGCATTTTGTCGTCGCGGGGGGAGAGGCCGGTCGCCTCGATGTCCGCGCCGATGACGTCGTGCTTTCCGAGCGTCTCGACGGCTTCGGCGAGGTCTTCGGGTGTGGAGACGAGTCGGTGGTTCGTTGTCTTTTCCTCCATCCGGCGATTTTAGCGCGGTTCGCCGGGGAGCGGGTGTCCGCTGACACGGGGCGGGGATTTGGCTGATGGTAAAATCGCTCTAAATGGGAAACTCATTCAAAATAGGCCGCGCATTCGACATCGACGTGAAGGTTCACTGGACGTTTTTTTTGCTCCTCCTCTTCTTCGGTTTTCTCGCGTACCAGCAAACCGGGGAGGCGGTGGCGGCCCTCATAACGTCGGGCATCATCCTCGCGCTCTTCTTTTGCGTGCTCCTCCATGAGTACGGACATTCGCTCATGGCGCAACGCCTCGGCATCGAAATTCAAGACATAACCCTCCTCCCGATCGGCGGCCTCGCCCGGATGAAGTCCATGCCCGAGAGGCCGATGGACGAGGTGAAAATAGCCATCGCCGGCCCCGTCGTGAACGTGGTTTTGGCTCCGATGTTTTTCGGCGTCGCGCTCCTCCTCGGCGGGAGCCTCTCCGGCGGCGTGAACCTCATCTCCGGCGTGGACTCCTTCGGGCAGTTCTTCGCGTACCTCGCCCTTATAAACGTCATACTCGCCGTTTTCAACCTCATCCCCGCCTTCCCGATGGACGGCGGAAGGGTGCTTCGCGGGCTTCTCGCCGCTCGCGTCGGCCCGATCCGGGCGACGGACATCGCGGCGGCGGTCGGACAAGCGGCGGCGGTCGGGTTCTTCCTCGTCGGCCTCCTCGTGAACCCGCTCCTCGCCCTCGTCGCGGTGTTCATCTTCTTCGGCGCGTCGGGCGAGGCTCAAATGGTTCGCCAGAGGGAGACGATGCGCGGCCTCAACGTCCGCGACGTGATGGGGACGAAAAGGCGCACCGAAACCGTCACGCCGTGGCACACCTTCGGGCAAGTTCTCGACGCGGTGATCCACGGCTATCAAGAAGACTTCCCCGTTTTGGACGACGAGGGGAAGCTCGTCGGACTCATAACGCGGCAGGAAATAATGGCCGCCGCGCATTCGCCGGAGCGCTTCATGAACGTCCGCGACCTCATGAAGACGGACTTCCCGACCATCTCCCCGGACGCCGACCTCTTCACCGAGGGCAATAAAATGATGCAGGAAAGCGGCATCCGGGCCATCCCCGTCGTCGAGAACGGAGAACTCGCCGGGATGCTCACATACGAGGACATCGGACAGGCGAACCTCCTCAACGACATCCGAAAACAACAATCGCAATCCCGCTATGGAAGGTGAGAAAGTGCGAAGCATGCGAATCGCATCCCTCCTCCCGAGCGCGACCGAGATGGTCCACTTCGCCGCCGGAGACGCATCCTCGCTCGTCGGCGTGACCCACGAATGCGACTTCCCGAAGGGCGTCGAGAGCCTTCCGAAGCTCACCGCCTCGAAGATAAACCACCATGAGATGACGAGTTCCGAAATTGACGAGGCCGTCGGAAACCTCTCCGATTCGGGAAGCATATACGCCCTCGACGCGAGGCTCCTCGAAGAGCTTTCGCCCGATCTCGTCGTGACGCAGGGTTTGTGCGAGGTGTGCGCCGTCTCCGAGAGCGTCGTGGAGCGGGCGGTGTCGGGGATGGAGGTTCGCCCCGACGTCCTCTCATTGAACCCGACCTCTCTCGATGGAGTTCTCGAAGACTCGATGCGAGTCGGAGACGCGCTCGGACGGGGCGACGAGACGCGCCGGAAGATCGCCTCGCTCCGCGAAAGGCTCGATCATGTGGAGAAGACCGTCGCCGGAAAAGACCGTCCCCGCGTCGGGTGCGTCGAATGGCTCGACCCGCCGTTCTCCGCCGGGCATTGGGTGCCGGAGATGGTCGAGATCGCCGGAGGCGGGGATGTCTTCGCGAGGCCCGGAGAAGCCTCGCGCCGGATGGAATGGAGCGAGGTCGCCGATTCCTCCCCCGACATCCTCGTCCTCATGCCATGCGGCTTCGACGTGGAGCGGACGATGGAGGAAGTTCACATCCTCGCTGAAAAGCCGGGATGGAAGGATATTCCCGCCGTGAAAAATGGTCGCGTGTGGGTCGTGGACGCGAACTCGTATTTCTCGCGGCCCGCGCCGAGGATCGTGGATGGCGTGGAGATACTCGCGAAGATACTCCACCCGGACGCCTTCCCCGAGGCTCCGGACTCGAAGGACGCGCTCCGGTTCGCGCCGGAGCGTGCCGCCCGCCGATAATCGGCGAACGTTTCCCCGGAGCGCATCCCCTTTATCTCAAGGAGCCGACGGCTGATCGCTGACGGCTGACTGCGCGGTTCGTCGGAGGCGAACCGCTTCCGCGAGTTCACGCAAAACCGGGACGGTCATCTCCCATCCCATGCACGAGTCGGTGATGCTTTGCCCGTACACGAGGTCTTTCGGATCTTCGAGTTTTTGCGCCCCCTCAACGAGGAAGCTCTCGAGCATCACCCCGAAGATGCCGCTTTCTCCGTTTGCGAGTTGTGCGGCGACGTCGCTCGCCACCTTCGGCTGGTTCTTATAGTCTTTGCCGGAGTTCGCGTGGCTCGCGTCCACCATGAGGCGCGGGGGGAGCGAGGCTTTCCGAAGGCCGTCGAGGGTCGAGCCGACGTTCTCCGCATCGTAATTCGGGCCGTGTTTTCCGCCTCGGAGGATGACGTGGCAGTCGGGGTTTCCCTTTGTGGTGACGATACCGGCGAGTCCTTGCTCGGTGACGCCGAGGAAGCTGTGGGCGTGGATCGCCGCTCCCACCGCGTCGAGCGCGATCTGGACGCCGCCCCCGGTCCCGTTCTTGAAGCCGACGGGCATCGAAAGCCCCGACGCGAGTTGTCTGTGAACCTGGCTTTCCGTCGTCCGCGCGCCGATGGCGGCCCACGTCAGGGCGTCGGCGACGAACTGCGGGGAGATCGGGTCGAGGAACTCCGTTCCGGCGGGCATCCTCATCTTCGCGAGGTCGAGGAGGAGCTTGCGGGCGAGATGAAGCCCCTCGTTCACCTCGAAGCTGTCGTCGAGGCGCGGGTCGTTTATGAGACCCTTCCACCCGACCGTCGTGCGCGGCTTCTCGAAGTACACCCGCATGACGATGAGGAGGTCGCCGGAGAGTTCGTCCTTTATCTCTTTCAAACGTCCGGCGTAGTCGAGGGCGGCTTCGGGGTCGTGGACGGAGCATGGGCCGACGACGACCATGAGGCGGTCGTCGGAGCCGGAGAGGATGTTCGCCGCCTCGTCGCGGGCGCGGCATATATGGGTGGCGTCCTCGTCGGAGAGTGGGATTTGTTCGAGGAGGATGGCCGGGGGGATCATGGGCCGTATCCCGTCTATGCGAAGGTCTCGCGTGTCCACCGTCTTGTTCATATATCTCCTTCCGAGAAAACATCGCCAAAAGAAAAAGCGGAGGCTTCTTCGCCTCCGCCGCCCCGCGAATGGTTTGTCCGACCGACGCTACTTCGCCAAATGCCACCGAGCGTCCGGCCCGACCCTTCGCGGGGCGAACCGGTAATAAAATCGCTCGTGGAAGTTTATCTTCACACCATAAGCGTAGCGGGACGTGAACCGAGCGTCAACCCGTGAAGTGCCGGGATTCGGGAGGTCGCGTCGCTTCACTCGCTCCGGGAGTCGGCGCGACCTCCCTCGACACCCTCGCGGAGTCCGGTCGGCGCTTCGATGGCGCGGGGTTCAGTTTGTCGCCACGCCCGCTAAAATCCCACCATGAACCTCGGCAAACTCGAAACTTTCGGCGAACCCGGAGCCGTCGTGTACCTCGCCGACTGCCTCGAACTCATGCGCTCGATGCCCGCTTCGTGCGTGGATGCCGTCTTCGCCGACCCACCGTATCGGCTTTCCTCCGGCGGCGTCACCGTGAGGGGCGGGAAGCTCGCCCCCGTGGACAAAGGCGCGTGGGATCGCTCGCTCGGGAGCTTCGGAAAGGATCATGAATTCAACGAGCGGTGGATCGAAGCCGCGAAGCGCGTCCTCAAACCCGGCGGCGCGTTGTGGGCCTCCGGCACGCACCACATAATTTTCAGCCTCGGATACGCCCTCCAGATTTCGGGCTTCCGCATCATAAACTCCATCGCGTGGGAGAAGCCCGCCCCGCCCCCAAACGCGCTCCACACCGCCTTCACACATTCCCACGAAATCCTCATATGGGCGAGCAAAGGCCGGGGCCACACCTTCAATTACGACCTCGTAAACTCCCCGAGGCCGGATTCGCAAATCTCCACCGTGTGGCGCATCCCGACCGTCCCGAGGCGCGAGAAAAGGCACGGATACCATCCCACCCAAAAACCGCTCCGCCTCGTCCGCCGCGCCCTCCTCGCCTCCACGAAAGAAGGCGGCCTCGTCTTCGACCCGTTCACGGGATCTGGAACCACCGCCGTCGCCGCGAAAGAATTAAACCGCTTCTTCGTCGGCTCCGAAATGGAGACGGAATACGCCAAACTCGCCGCCCGTCGCATACGAGCCGCCGAGCGGGGATGCGTCCTCCGGGACATCGCCGAGGCATACCCGCTCGCGTGAGTCCCCTCGCCGTCGTCATCGCCGACACGCACATCCCCCGGCGGGCGAAGGCTTTGCCGGATAAGCTCCTTCCGCACCTCGGGCGGGCCGACCTCATCCTCCACGCCGGAGACCTCATGGATGCTTCTCTCCTCGACGAACTCGAAAGCCACGCGCCCACACTCGCCGTGCACGGAAACCTCGACGAGCCGGACGAAAGATTGCCGGAGACGCGAGAGTTAGATCTCGGAGGAGTTCGTGTGGCGGTGATCCACGACTCCGGCCCGAGGCGAGGCCGCCGAAACCGAATGAAGCGCCGCTTCCCCGAAGCCCGGGTCGTCGTCTTCGGACACTCCCACATCCCATTCCTCGAAGACGACGGCGACCTTCTCCTCCTCAATCCCGGAAGCCCCACCGACAAGCGGCGCGAGCCGG
>JACCWD010000028.1 GCA_013697825.1 Rubrobacter sp. | reverse complement strand
GCCGCCCCGTCGGCCCTTTGCAAGGCTTCGGGCAAATGTGGCAGAAGACGTATACCGTTCGCCTCGAAGGAGCGGAGGCCGCGCCGAAGGACGTGGTTTCGGTGTGGAAGCGGAATTTTCCGAAATTTTGGGAGCGAGGGAACCGTTTTTACGCGCCGGTCACGGGCATCGCGCCGGGCGAGGTCATGCTCATAAACAATCCGATGCCGGGCGGGGCGAACGTCTCGACGGGGGTGATGGTCCTCTTCGCCGACGACGAGTCGTTCACGTTCATGACGCCGGAGGGACATCCGTTTTCGGGGTGGGTCACGTTCTCTTCGCATGAGGGGGACGACGGGGTGGTCGAGGCTCGCGTTCAGGTTCTCATACGGGCGAACGATCCTTTGTATGAGATCGGGATGCCCCTCGGACTCCACCGCGTCGAGGACGAGACGTGGCGACACACTTTGAAGAACCTCGCGGCGCACTTCGGTGTGCGCGACGCGGCGGTCAGCCAGCGTTCGGTGTGCGTGGATCCGAAACGCCAATGGTCGCAGGCGAGAAACATTTGGTACAACGCCGGCATACGCTCGATGCTTTATGTGGCGAGCTTCCCGGTGCGATGGCTCCGCAAACGGCCCGCCCGCGAAAAGGGAACCCCATGACCGATTCCCCGCCGAAGAAAAACAAGCCCCGCGACGCGGCGTTTTGGGCGACGAGCCGGAACGTGCTTCGAGTTTCGGAAGTCCCCTCCGGGGCGGTGAATTTGAACGTGGAGGGACGGCGCGCCGCCGGAGCTTTGCAAGGTTTCGGGCAACTCTGGCAAAAGACACACCGGCTGCGTTTGACGGGCGTGAACGCATCTCCCACCGAGGTGGTCGAAGTATGGAAGCGGGAGTTCCCGAGCTTCCATCCCCCCGAGAGCCGTTTTTATCCATCACTCGACGGCGTGGCTCCCGGTGAGATCCAGTGGCCCTGCATCACGAACATATGGCACAACGCGGGGCTTCGGTCCGTGATCTTCATGGCCTCCGACGCCGCGACGCGCGTCCACGCCGCGATCCGCCGCCGCATCAAAGGAGAGCGGTGATGGAGACGGCGGCCCCGCTCGCGAAGATTCCCTCCGGGCCGCGAGGAGGAATGCTCCTCGGGAGCGTGGGCGACTTCCGGCGCGACAGCCTCGGGTTCATGGAGGGGGTGGCGCGGGAACACGGGGACGTGGCCCGGTACCGCATGGCGAACATGGTGTGGCATCAAGTCAACCACCCCGACGGAGTTCGGCGCGTCCTCCAGCAAAACAACCATAATTACGGAAAGGGAAGCCTCACGAAGGGCATTATCGGGCCGATCCTCGGCGAAGGACTCTTCACGAGCGAGGGCGAAACGTGGATGAGGCAAAGACGGCTCATGGCTCCCGTCTTCCACCGCAAAAGCGTCGCTTCCTTCGGCGAGATGATGACGGACGCGACGCTCGAAACGATGAAACGGTGGGAAAGTGCGATGGACGCGCACGCCCCGCTCGACGTGGCGGCGGAGATGGCGGGTTTGACCCTCGATATCGTCACCGGGGCTTTGTTCAGTTCGCACGTCGGGGAGGAGCCGGAGGTCGTCTCGCGCTCCGTCGAGACGATCGTGGCGGAGGTGAGCCATCGTTTCTCGGTCCCGTTTTATCCGCCGCTCCGGGTTCCGACGCGGCGAAACCTTCGTCTCAAGGCGGCGATACGCTCCATTGACCGGGCCGTGTATCGAATCATCGAAGAAAGGAGGCGGCGCGGCGGGGGAGGCGACGACCTCCTCGCGCTCCTCATGGGCGCGCGCGACGAGGAGACGGGCGAGGCGATGGGCGACAAACAACTCCGCGACGAAGTCATCACGCTCTTCATCGCCGGACACGAGACCACCGCGAACGCGCTCGCGTGGACGTTTTATCTCCTCGCGAAGAACCCGGAGGCCGAAAGAAAATTACGCGCCGAACTCGATGAGTCGCTCGGGACGAATGGTTCCCGGCACGCGCCGACGGTCGCCGATTTGCCGCGGATCCCGTATGCGCGGCGGGTCGTCGAGGAAGCGATGAGGTTGTATCCTCCGGCGTGGATCACGAACCGCCAGGCTCACGAAGACGACGAGATCCTCGGCTACCATATCCCCGCCGGGGCGTTCGTCATGATCAGCCCATACGTCATCCACCGCCACCCCGACTTATGGGAAAACCCGCTCGACTTCGATCCCGACCGCTTCTCCCCCGAACGCT
>JACCWD010000009.1 GCA_013697825.1 Rubrobacter sp. | reverse complement strand
ATAGTTCGCGTCCCCCCGCGCCACCGAGCCGAAGACGACTATTTTCAAAGGATCGAAGTTCTCCGCGACGCGCTCGACGACCGAAGGGAGCCACTCGTACAGCGTCTTCCCCTTGTAGTCGAAGAGTTCGTTTCTCGCTCGCGGCTGGGTCATGCGCTCTATTTTAAAGCACTTTGCGGGAAGCCCGAGCCTTTCAGCAAAGGCCGTTAGCGATTAGCAAAGACAGAAGGCTAATTTTCGGCGAGGCTTTTCAGACTTTCCATGCACCTTCGGAGGGAGTCGGAGGACGACGCGGCCACGTCCGGTCGCCACCTTTTATGGATGTACTCGATCATGAGCGACGTATAGTCCGGGCCGACGCGACGCCCGCTCCGCTCCCCCGGAACGAGTCCTTCGCGCACGTCCCTTCTCCGCGACCTCCGGGCGAGGTTCACGAGAGTTTCCTTCGCGTCGTCGAGGTCGTCCGGCGATGAGGGAACCACGCTCCGGGCGATGGAAAGAAAGCGCCCGGAGCGTTCGCGGTCGGCCATCATCCACGCCTCGCAGGATCGGACGGCGATCCGGAGCCGCATATGCTCGGCGGGATGCGGAAGAAGCCGCGAAACAAGCTCGGCGGCGCATGGAGCGTTCCCATCGAGGTCGCGCACCACGCACCACGGCCAAAACTTCGCCGCGTTGTCGTACCCGCTCAACCGCTTGTCAAGCCGCTGCTTCCCGCCCGTGACGTACACATCTACCCATAGTTATGCCGACACACGTTGCCATGCGACGGAGTGCGGCTTCATCGGTCGACCCTTCGACCGCGCCGGAAATAATGAGGCTCACTTGCCGAAAATTGCGAGTTGCTGTGCGTTCGCGGGCTTCGTTTTATTCGACACCACTTCCGAGAGGGGGATGCCTCCTTCGAGAAGCGCCTTAATGTCTTTGAAAGAGTCCGCCGGGCTGACGACGGTTCCTTCCTTCCCCGGTTCGAGAACCAAAACCTCGTCGAGTCCGATCCCTTTGTCTTGCAAAAGATCCTCCGAGTGTGTGCTCACTAAAATCTGGCGCCCTCTCGCACCGCGCTGGATGCTGGAAAACATGGCGGGGATGTACCGGATCACTTCCGGGTGGAGTGAGAGTTCCGGCTCTTTGAGGAGAAGCGGCCCCGCCCCCTCGCGCACCGCCCACAAAAGCCCAAGAAGACGCAACGTGCCGTCGGAGAAATGCTCCTCATTCTGCCACGCCCCATGCGGACGCCAATGTTCATACTTACCCCGAAGATGAGGCGTTCCATTATCGTCCCGTGTCAGTTCGAGTTCCTTGAGTTGCGGCACCGCGACTTCGAGCGCCTCGCGTATTCTTTTCAGCCGAGCTTTTTGCGTACGCTCCACCGTGCCGGCGATTTGCTCCAGAAAATCCCCACCGAAAGGGTCGTCGGTCCGCCCGACCGAACGCTCAGGTTCGCGTATCAATTGCGGGACGATGTGGAGATATCGAACCCTCCCGAAAAAGTCCGCGACTTCCCGGAACTCCCGGTTCGCATTCACCTGTTCGAGGTACGTCTGCGTGAGCCGGATCGGGTCTTTCTTATCGTCGACGTCGGGACGGTCGAGCTTCACCTCGTCCCCATACGTGACCTTTTCTTTCTTTATGAAAGGCCGCCCCTGTCTATTTTGGGCGAAACGCAGTTCGTACGCCCACTCCGGCTCGTCCTCCTCAATCGAGATCCGAACCCGCACCACGATATCCGGGCGGTGGCGAGCCGCGAGGGATCTCACTATCGAAACGCCTCCTCGAAACCACCACCCACGGAAACGATGTCGTACAGAAAACGAAAGACATCGAGCAAATTCGACTTCCCGGAAGTATTCGGCCCAAAGAGGAAAACCCTCTTCTGGAGATCCACGTCAACCCCCGTGAAGTTGCGCCACTTCTTCGCGTGCAAATGCGTGAAACGCCCACTCTTCGCTTGACTCTTCGCCATTTATTTAACTTCTTTCGCTTTAGCGGTAGTTTGTTGTTAGTGGACATAGAGGTATACCCCCTCTCCCGAAAACAGCCGCTCAAGCAATACTCTCAACTCTCCGGGCGGACCCCTGTCGGTGTACGCCCTCCAGTATCGCGTGAGCATTAC
>JACCWD010000214.1 GCA_013697825.1 Rubrobacter sp. | reverse complement strand
GTAGCTATGTGCGGAACGGATAACCGCTGAAAGCATCTAAGCGGGAAGCCGACCTCAAGAAGAGATCTCCCATCCCCATGAGGGAGTAAGACTCCTGGTAGACCACCAGGTTGATAGGCCACAGGTGTAAGTGCAGCGATGTATGCAGCCGAGTGGTACTAATAAGTCGAGGGCTTAATGGTTTTTATTTGTTTTCGCGCTATACGGTTTTCAAAGGTCAGGCGAGGAGTTCTCGTCGAGCATGACAACCGAATACGCCGTACCTTTTTTGAAAGGGTGACGATTGCGGCGGGGATACACCTCTTCCCATTCCGAACAGAGAAGTTAAGCCCGCCAGCGCCGATGGTACTGCAAGGGAGACTTTGTGGGAGAGTAGGTCGTCGCCCATTTTTCATGCCCTTATTTCTTGGGAGTCTTTCAGAGATTCCCCGAAGCTGGCTTGGATATAATCCCGGCCATGACCCCGCTCCCCGATGACACCCTCCTCGTTTTCGTCTCCGATTCGCACATTGGCGGCGACCCCGGATGCGACGGCTTCGAATCCCCCGCAGAACTCGCCTCCCTCTTCGATGAACTCCGTGGCTGGAACGGCCCGGTCGAACTCATCCTCGCGGGCGACTTCTTCGACTTCCTTCAAATAGGAAGCGTGCCGAACGGGGAGAACCGGGCCTCGCTCACAATCTCACGCCCGGAATACCGCGAGATGTCCGACGCTCTTCGGAGCTTCCGGGAGAGGGAAGGAACGCGGGTCGTGTGCCTTCCGGGGAACCACGACGCGGAAGTGTGGTGGAACCCGGAGATACAACGGACGCTCCGGGAGCGGGGTTTCGTGGACGAGTTCGCGTTCTCGTATACGACGGGCTTCGAGGTGGGCGGCAGGTCGAAGGTCGTGTATTGCGAGCATGGGAACCAGTTTGATCCCGAGAACACCGTCGAGGATTACGATGACCCGCTCGACACGCCGCTCGGCCATCACGTCGTCACGGACTTCACGCGGCGCGTGGCTCCATACGGGAAGGTGTCGTGGGGACTCGACCTCTCGGAGGTGAAGATGGTCTATCCGCTTGTCGCGATACCGCAGTGGATCGCCGGCCGCTATTTTTACCGTCTCCTCGAAAAGATCGCAGCCTATCTTCTCCTCCCGCTCCTCGTCGCGTATCTCGTATACCGGACGCTCGCTTATACGCTGACGATATACCGCGAGGCTCCGGAGCGGTTCTTCGAAAGTTACCAGACTTTGCCGCAGATACACTGGCTCTTCGCTGAGATAGCGGGGTTCGGGCTTTTGACTATCGTGATCTTCGCAATGTTCTTCCTTTTGTTTCGACGCGCAGCACGCAAAACAATGGTCCGAATGAACGTCGGAGGGAAACAACCCGGATACGACCCCGCACAAGCCTCGACCCAAAAAATACAGGCGATGCTCGAAGGCGGAGAATCGCCACCCATGAGCAGGTCGGATATATCGGAGAAGATAGACATCTTCGTCTCCGGCCATACTCATTTGCCGTCGCTCTCGGTGGTCGAGGAGCCGGAGGGCGGGGAGCGAATCCTCGTCAACTCCGGTTGCTGGCTGAGGCAGATTCAGCCCGTGAAGCCTATCATTGCCGGCCCGCCCGTCTTCGTCTCGAAGTTCGTCCTCACGCACGCGAGGGTCTTCGTGAGGGACGGCGAACTCCGGGTGAAATTATGGGAGCATCCGAAGCCAGCCGAGGAGCATTTGACGCGGTTCGAGAAGCTCTTTTCGGCGGGGCGGAGGCCGAGCCAGCCCGGCCCCGATTCCAGGCCGAGGGTTCGACTCTCCCACGACATAAAATGTTAGTCTCTGACTGGAACCCACGTTAGTTTCGACACACGGAAGGAGCCGTCATGGCGAAAAGCAATCTCGAGAGCAAGTTCATAGAAAGTCAAAAGGCTCGCCTCGAAGAACTCAAGGGCGAACTCAAGCGCATGATCGAGGGTCTCGAAGAGGACGAGGAGGATCGCGGCGAGGAGGAGGGCGACTCGCAGTTCGACTCCGGCGACATGAGCCAGGCCCAGTTCACCCGCGAGATGGACGCGACCGTCGGGGAGAGATCCGAGAAACGCCTCGAAGAAGTCGAGCGGGCTTTGGCGAAGATCGAAGAAGGCTCATACGGAATCTGCGACGACACCGGGGAGGAGATCCCGAAAGGCCGCCTCGAAGCGATGCCCGAGGCGGTCGTCACCGTCGAGGCGCAGGAGAAGCGAGGCAGATAACGGTTCTTCGGGAGGCCGGGTAATATAATCCGACTCGATATGCGAACGATACTTTACACAGGCAAAGGCGGCGTCGGGAAGACGAGCGTTGCCGCCGCGACCGCGCTCAAAGCATCGCGCTCGGGCAAGAAAGTCATCGTGATGAGCACCGATCCCGCGCATTCGCTCTCCGATGCCTTCGATGAGGAGATCGGCCCCGATGCGAAAGAGATGGCGACGGGGCTTTTCGCGCAGGAAATGGATCAAGGCCAGCTCATCGAAGAAAACTGGACAGAAATTCAAGACTACATGACCACCCTCTTCGAGTGGCAAGGCGCCGAGGAACTCGCGGCGGAAGAACTCGCCATGCTCCCCGGCATGGACGAAATCTTCGGCCTCCTCATGGTGCGCCGCCACGTCCGGGAGGGCGAATACGACGCGCTCATAGTGGACGCCGCCCCGACCGGCGAGACGCTCAAACTTTTGAGTCTCCCGGATCAAATGAGCTGGTTCGTCGAGAAGATACTCCCCATCGAAAGGAAAGCGGCGAGCCTCGTGCGACCTTTCGCGAGGCGGGCGAAGAACCTTCCGCCGCTCCCCGAAGACAGTTTCTTCGGGGCGGTGAAGCGTTTCTACGAGGCCATCTCCGGGGTCGAGGACATTCTGACCGACAGGGAGAACGCCTCCGTCCGGCTCGTCGCGAACGCCGAGAAGATGGTCATCGCCGAGGCGCGGCGGGCGTACACGTACCTCAATTTGTACGACTACGGAGTGGACGCCATCGTGGTGAATCGGCTTTTGCCGGACGAGATATCCGACCCGTACTTCGAGCATTGGCGTGAGTCGCAAAAGCGGCATATGGAGACGATACACACCTCGTTCGCACCGATCCCAATCCTCACCGCCAAGCTCTTCGACCGGGAGATGTACGGCCTCGAAGCGCTCTCCGAACTCGCCGAGGACGTATTCGAGGAGGACGAGCCGCTCGACGTTCTCTTCCGGGGTTCGACGCATGACATCGTGAAGAACGGGAGCGGGTACGAGGTTGTGCTCCACCTTCCGCTCGTCGAGAAAACTAAGGTGGATCTCTCGAAAAAAGGCCCGGAACTCTCCGTTAAAGTCGGCGCGTACACCCGGAGCATTCTCCTCCCCGACTCCCTCGCCCGACTCTCGGCCACCGGGGCCGACGTGGAAGGCGAAAACCTGAAAGTGAGGCTCGAAGAAGATGGATGAGAAAAAGTCCGCCGCAAGGAAATACCCGCTCCTCGGCGCGGCGGCGTACCTCCTCGTACCCGGAGAACGCCGCAAAAAAGCAGCCGGACACTTCCGAAAAGCCGGCTTCGAGGCGGCGAAGGGACTCGGAATGCTCGTCAAGCCGGAGAAACCACCGGAGACGGACCCAAAGAACGAGAGGCAGCGAATAAACATCGGCTGAAAAGCCGGACGGGAGGCCGGGTGAGCGAAGGCGGCGGAACATCGGGGCGCGGAGCATCCGAAGTCGCCCGGCGGGCGGTGGACACGGCGGGCGAATTCGTCCGCGAAGAAGCGAAGTCCGCCATCCCGGCGGCGCGGCGGGCCGCGACCCACGCGGAGAAGGTGTTCGAAAGAAATTCTGGCGGAAGCATCGTAGGGGGAAGGTGATGGCAAAAGGAGCCTTGAAAGCGGTGAGGGCTGTGATCATCAAAGAGGCTTTGCCCGCGGCGCGCGCGGCGGTCACGGTCTTGAAGCGGCACGGTGGCAAAGCCGCGCAGGATTGGACGAAAGAGTATTGGAAAGAACGCAGGAAGAGCGGCAAAAGCATCGAGGGTTCGGATCGAAAGAGCCAGTAAAAAATCCACTAGCATTCTTAGGAGCGGCGAATGACAGAGAACGGACACACCACCGGAACTTTCCGGGTGAAGAGCGGGATGGCCCAAATGCTCAAAGGCGGGGTCATCATGGACGTGGTGAACGCCGAGCAGGCGAAGATCGCCGAAGACTCCGGAGCCGTCGCCGTCATGGCCCTCGAAAGGGTTCCGGCTGACATCCGGGCCGATGGCGGCGTCGCAAGGATGAGCGACCCCGAGATGGTCGAAGGTATACAAGAAGCCGTGACGATACCCGTGATGGCAAAGGCCCGCATCGGCCACTTCGTCGAGGCGCAAGTTTTGCAAGCCCTCGAAGTGGACTATATAGACGAATCCGAAGTCCTCACCCCCGCCGACGAGGCGAACCACATAGACAAATGGGCCTTCGAGGTGCCGTTTGTGTGCGGCGCGACGAATC
>JACCWD010000191.1 GCA_013697825.1 Rubrobacter sp. | reverse complement strand
GATCCACCCAACGGGCGAGATCCCGGTCGGCGAGTACGGTCTGTGAGGCGGAGTATTTCCTGAAGCCTGAAACCTGATGCCTGAAGCCCGGTTTGAAGGAGGCTCAAGTCTCCTGAAAGCCGCTGTGACGGCTGATTGCTGTCGGCTAAAAACTCTCCGAGTCCTCGCGGGCGCGGGAGATTATCTCCGAGGCTCCGTCCCCCGGAAGGTGCGAAGAAAATCCGACGGAGGCTTCGGGAAGGGCTTTCACCATCCGGACCTCGATGGCTTTGGCCCCCTCGAACCCGGTGTTCGGGAGGAAGGAGGCGAGATGGCGGGGCGTGGCGAGCGAGGTGAGATCCGCCCGTCGAAGCACCTCGAGGGCGAGGCGCACGGAGTCTTCGCCCCACCCGCCTTCGCGGCGAACGACCACCACGGTCAAAGGAAGCTCGAACTCGCCGGCGAGCGACAGCTCCTCCCCGAGGAGCCGCTCGAACTCGTCGAGAGGCAAAAGGATTTTCTCTATCCCGTCCTCCATAGCCGAAGTATACGCCGCGTGTTTTTGCGAGTCAGCTTTCCGGGGGAAAGGCGCGGCGGCATGGCGCGACGACGGTCGTCATCGCGGCGCCGCGCCATCGAAATCCGTTTTTGCTGGCGAGCGAAGCATGACGAAAGCGCGAAGCGCGTGCGCGGCGAAGCCGCTATGTGGAGCGTCCATCCTCCCGCGTATAATCGAAGCATGGGAGATAAAACGGACATACGGGAGAGGCTCGAAAGCCTCCGCGAGCGCGTCCGATACCACGGACGAAAATACTACACAGTGGACGCGCCGGAGATCCCCGACTCCGAATACGACGCCCTCTATAAAGAACTCGAAAATCTCGAAGAGAACCATCCCGACCTCATAACCCCCGACTCCCCGACGCAAAGGGTCGGCGGCGAGCCGCTCGAAAGCTTCGAGGAGATACGCCACTCCGTCCCGATGCTCTCCCTCGCCAACGCCCGGAGCGCCACCGATCTCACAGAATGGGACGCGCGCATCCGCCGCCTCCTCGGCGAGGAGGAATCCGAAAACCTCCGGTACGTCACCGAACTCAAAATAGACGGCCTCGCCGTCTCGCTCCGCTACGAAAACGGGAACTTCATCCGGGGTGCGACGCGGGGAAATGGAACCGTCGGCGAAGACGTGACGGAAAACCTTCGGACGATACGCTCCATCCCGGCCATCCTCGACGACTCCCCGCCCGCCGTCCTCGAACCGCGCGGCGAGGTGTACATGACCCTTTCGCGCTTCGAGGAATTCAACAAAAAGCGCGAGGAAAACGAAGAGAAGACGTACGCCAACCCGAGGAACCTCGCGGCGGGCTCCATCCGCCAGCTCGACCCGAAGATGACCGCGAGCCGACCGCTCACGATCTTCCTTTACGGCGTCGGCGAGGGATACGACGTCTTCGAGAGCCACTCCGAGTCCCTCGCCGCCCTCAAAAAGCTCGGCCTCCGCGTCAATCCTCACGAAGTCCACGACGACATCGCATCGGTCATCGCGGTATGCGAAGCGTGGGCCGAAAAGCGCGAGTCGGTCGAATATCAAGTTGACGGCGTGGTCGTGAAGGTGGATTCGAGGGCGCAACAAGAAGCTCTCGGCTCGATCCAAAAAGCCCCCCGGTGGGCGATCGCGTACAAGTTTGAGCCGCTCGCCGGACGCACGAAGCTCGAAGACATCATCGTGAACGTCGGGAGGACGGGGGCCGTAACGCCGCAAGCCGTCCTCTCCCCAGTCAACGTCGGCGGTGTGACGATCTCGAAGGCGACGCTCCACAACGAGGACTATATAAAAGAGAGGGACATCCTCGTCGGGGACGCGGTCGTCGTCGAGCGCGCCGGAGATGTCATCCCGCAAGTCGTCCGGGCCATCGCCGAAGAGCGAGACGGCACGGAACACGAATACCGCATGCCAACCGAATGTCCGGTTTGCGGCGAAACGCTCGTCCGACCGGAGGGCGAGGCGGTTCTCCGGTGCGTGAACGCCCGGTGTCCGGCGCAGGCTCTCGAACACATCATCCACTTCGTCTCGAAGTCGGCGATGGACATCGACGGCCTCGGCGAGAAGCTCGCCAAAAAACTTTTCGATCTCGGGCTAATAAAGGACGTTTCGGGAATTTATGAATTAGAAAGCGAGCAACTCACGCCGCTCGAAGGATTCGCCGAGAAGAGCGCGGAAAATTTGATCCGGGCGATCGCGGCGAGCAAAAAACAGCCCTTCGACCGCGTTCTCTTCGCGCTCGGCATCCGGCACGTCGGATCGGTGACGGCGCGGCTCATCGCGGAGAAGTTCTCCGTCGAAGACCTCCTCCGCGGCGTCGAAGTCGAGGAAATCTCCGAGATAAACGGCATCGGGGATGTCGTCGCGAAGGCGGTCGCCGAGTACTTCGCCCTCGAAGACAACCGAAGCCTCGTCGAGAAACTCATGGAGATCGGCCTCGACTTCGGCTCCATCGAATCGAGTTCGCCCGAAGGGCCGCTCTCGGGAAAGAAGTTCGTCATCACGGGTACGCTCTCCGAATCGCGGAACGTGTTCGCCGAACGCATCGAGGACGCCGGAGGGAGCGTCACATCGTCGGTGAGCAAAAACACGGATTACGTCCTCGCCGGGGAGGAGGCGGGATCGAAGCTCGACAAAGCGGACTCCCTCGGGGTCTCCGTTCTCGACGAGGCGGCTTTCGAGGAACTCCTTTCCTAATTTCGCGAGTCGTTCATAGCTTCGATAAAAACTTCGCCATCGTCCACGAACCGGATCGTGAGTTCGCATCCGTCGAGCAAAGCCGTTCCGAGGAGCGGTTCGGTGTCGGCTGAGTCCACGGCGATGGCGCGTGGATGTCCGTCCCACACGATCTCCGCCTCGTGGGTATCGAAAAAGGTTTCGCTTCCGTCCCCGAGAATGGCGCGGTCGCGCCTTCGGAACGGGAGGCCGAGAGCCTCGATAAGCGATGGAGGAAGGGTCAAAGAACCGTTGAATCCGGTGTCTATGACGGCTTCGATCTCTTCTTCCGCCAGCGAACCGCGCACCGTCACGGATACGACGGCCTCTCGAAACGCATTGACGCGACCGATCATCACCTGAATTTCGAGCCGAAGATCCGGCCTCCGAAACTCCGCGCATAACGAGATCCCACCCGCCTCATCCAAACCTGCCCGTCGGGGTTGCGGGCGAGGAGGCGGTCGGAGGCGGCGATCTCGTCGGAGTCCACCTCGAAATCCTCCGTCTCGATGTCTATGAGGACGAACTTCCTCTCGTCCTCACCCTCCACGCGAGGGCGCACGACCCGCTCGAAAATCTCGTCGCCGCGCCGGGCGAACTCCTCTTTCGTGTACCGAGGCTCGATGCCAGCCATGACCTTTCCTCCGATCCTTCCGCGCCGAATTTCCTCCCCATTGTACCCCGAGCCGCCGACACCCCGTTTGCCTCACAGCGACCGATCCCATACAATTGTCCCGTTTGCTTATGACGATTTTGAAGAAGACATTGCGGCGTGTGTCGTGGCGGGAAGGTGTGGCGAGCGGGCTTCGGACGACGTGGAGCCTCGGGGTCATCATTTTCCCGGTGACGTTCGTGGTTTCGGTTCTTCAGTTCACCGCAGTTTACGACGCGCTCCTCTCGGTTCTCGCTCCGGCGATGGGTATTTTCGGCCTTCCGGGGGAGGCGACGGTTCCGCTCGTCCTCGGGAACCTCGTCGGGCTTTACGCGGCGATCGGGGCGATGCTCGCGATGGAACTCACGGTAAAGGAGGTGTTCACGCTCGCGGTCATGCTCGGCTTCTCGCATATGCTTCCGGTCGAGGCGGCGGTATGCCGGAGGGTCGGGGTGAGCGCGGCGCTCGTGGTCTCGGTGCGGCTCGCACTTTCGGTGGTGTCGGGTATTGCCGTCGGACAATTGTGGGCCGGCGGGGGCGAGGTCGCCCGGTACGGACTCGTCGCGCCCTCCGAGAGCGAGCCTTCCGGGTGGGTGGAGATTTCCGTGAACGCGCTCCAGACGGCGGGCATCGGGGTTTTACAACTCGCGCTCGTCGTCATTCCGGTGATGGTCGGTATACAAATATTGAAAGACCTCGGCGCTTTGGAGAAGTTCGGGAACCTCATGCGACCGCTCATGCGACCGCTCGGCATCGCCCCGAGGGGCGCGGTGACGATGGCGGGGGGACTCACTTTCGGGCTGGCGTTCGGGGCGGGGGTCATCATGGAGCAGGCGCGCGAGCAAAAGTTTACGCGGCGGGAGATCACGTTAATCATCCTCTTTCTTTCGGCGTGCCACGCCGTCGTGGAGGACACGCTCATCTTCATTCCGCTCGGCATAAACGTATTGCCGCTTCTTTTGATACGGTTGACGGTGGCGATCCTTCTCGTCGTAGCGGTCGCCCGCTTATGGCCGCCCCCGGACAAAAAGGAGACCATCTCATGACGAACCTCCACGGCGTCTTCGCCGCCTCCCTCACCCCGATGGACGAGAATCTGAACGTGGACGAAGCCGCCTTCGCCGCCCACCTCCGCCGCCTCCTCGACGCCGGATGCCACGGCCTCGCCGTCTTCGGAACCACCGGAGAGGCGAACTCCCTTTCCGAGAAAGAGAAAATATCCGCGCTCGAAAACCTCGTCGAATCGGGTGTCCCTGGAGAAAAGCTCCTCGCCGGGACGGGGGCGTGTTCTTTGACGGAAACCGTGAGGCTCACCCGCGCCGCCATCGAAGCCGGGACGGCGGGCGTTCTCGTGCTTCCGCCGTTTTATTACAAAGACGTGCCGGACGAAGGGATATATCGGTACTTCGGAGAGGTGATCGAGCGCGTCTCCGACGAGAGGATGAAACTCTATCTTTACCATTTTCCGCAAATGACGGGCGGCGTCGGGTTCGGACTTTCGCTCATCGAACGCCTCGTCGAAGCGTACCCGGACGCCATCGTCGGCATGAAAGACAGCGAGGGAAACTGGCCGAGGATCGAGGAGATATGCCGAACTTTCCCCGGCTTCGAGACTTTCGCCGGAACCGAGCGATTCCTCCTCGACACGCTCGAAGCCGGAGGGGTGGGATGCATCTCCGCCACCACGAACCTCACATCCCGCCTCTCCCGCGAAGTCCACGATTTTCATGAAGCCGGAAAAACGGACGAAGCGAGGGAAAGACAAAAACGTCTCACCGAACTCCGCCAAACTTTGGAAGGGTTCCCGGCCATCCCCGCTCTCAAAGCGACCATGCGCCGCCTCACGAACGAAGAGGGATGGCGGAACATACGCCCCCCGATCGTAGGGATGGACGACGTTCGCGCCGAGGAACTCTTCGGGCGTTTGCCGAAGGGCGAGCTTCTTTAAGCCGAAGTTCGTTACGCCGCCGCCGGGAGAGGGTATCCTCGGAGCAAAGCGGAAGAGAGGAGGCCGGAAGTGTCGGGCATAGGCGTGGTCGAGTTCGCGGTCGTGGCGGCGTTCTTCGTTTTGGTGGCGGTGGTCGTGTTCCTTCTCGTCCGCCGGACTTCGCGTTCGCACAACGCGCCGCCGCCCGGCGGCCCGCCCGAACTCGAAACGCTCAAGGAGCGTTACGCGAGGGGTGAGATCGAGCGCGACGAATACGAGAGGACGCGCCGCGACATCGAAAGTTAAGAATCTCCGCCTTCCTTCTCTTTCGCCCGCTCGATATATTTCTCGGCGGCTTCGGCGTTGTTATAGCTGAGGACGCCGCCCGTCATTGCGTTGTTTATCTCGTAGTGGCCACCCGCTTCCTTGTCCACTATCACCGGATAAAAGCGCTCTCCGACTTGCTTTATCCCGTACTCGGTCTTCTCGCCCATGTTCTCCCTCCGGTTCGTGTTCGGGTCGTTGTACCCTCGAAGCCCGGCATACGTCAAGCCGAGGTCGAGGGTTTTGGTTTAAGACGGATGGTAGGGTGAAAGGAGAAGTTAGGCAATCATGTAGGGAGAAACTTTGATTCAGGTAACCGAGGAAGCCAAAGAGCTATTCCAGAACGTCGAGCATCCCGAGGGTACCGTCCTTCGACTCGACCCGGTGATGGACGAAAACAGCGGGCAGACCCAGATCGGCATAGCCGCCGGAGAGCCGCGCGAGGACGATCAAGTCGTGGATCACGACGGCGAAGAACTCCTCCATATCGCCGCCCCCGTGAGCGAAGCTCTCGCCGGAAGCACCCTCAACGTCGTTGACACGCCGGAAGGGCCGGGCATCGGTATCACCACCCCCGACGGCGAGCCGGGCGAAAACAGCACGAACTAACCGAATACAAAGCATCACGAAATTTCACGGCCCCGTCCATCCGGCGGGGTCGTTTTGATACCCTCTCGCCCATGAGCCATGTCGTGATCCTCGGCGGCCCCGAGGCCGAACCCGAACTCCTCGCCATCGTCCTCGACGACGGACACGCGATCCCCCTCTTCGACTCCACCGAAGAAGCGGAGGAGTTCCTCGAAGCGACGGGGGATTTCGGGCGCGACTGGTTCGCCGTCGAGGTCTCAGCGGAGGAGCTCATCCCCCTCCTCGCCCATCAGGAAGAAGAAGTCCGCCACATCGCCATAAGCCCGCCGCCGGAGCGAGGGACGGGCGGCATGGAAATTCAAGTCCTCGACATCGAGACCTTCACCGCCCTCCTCGAACGCCAGTCCGAGGTTTCGGAAAAGTCCGACGATCCGAAGGAGAAACCGAAGCGCGGATTTTGGCGGCGCGTCTTCGGGCGGTGATCCCTCGCTTCGCCACGGATAAAATGCACGCTTCGCGACCGCCGATTCGCGGTCTTTTCTCCTCTCGAATCCGGCGACGAATTCCGTTCACGCCGTTCGTATGTCTTTCTCGAACACGACCTTCGGCCTTCCATCGCCGTCATAGTCCGGGTGCGTCTCGGCCTCGAAGCCGAGGCTTTCGTGGAAGGCGATGGAGGCTTCGTTCGCGGGCGAGGTGACGCACCGGACTCGGGAGCATCCGCGTCCGCGAACCTCCTCGAAGAAGCGTTCGTAAAGAGACTTCACCACGCCGCGCCCTCGATGCTTCGGATGCACTCCGGCGAAGTGGACGTATGCTTCGTCCGTCCTCGACTGCGAGACGAAGCCGATGGGGAAGGTGGAGATCTCCCCGTCCCCATCGACGACGAAGCTCGTGTCCTCGAAATGTCGGAAGAAAAGGCGGGGGAGTTTGTCCGACATCGGCCTCCCCCACCATTCGTCCACGACGGCGAGTATTTGCTCGTGGTCGGATTCGCGGAGGTTTCTCATGCTTCGATCCTCGCTCTTTCGATGGCGTCATTGCCGATGTACATCCACGTGATGGCGGCGACGAAGAGGAGGATGGCGACCGCCGTCCACATCGGGGCGGTGAGGCCGAAGGTTCGGGCGAGGAGGCCGCCGAGGAGCGCGCCGAGCGGGATACCGCCCCATCCGAGCATCCGGTACACGCTGTTCACGCGCCCGAAGAGATGCTCGGGGATTATGGCTTGGCGGAGGGAAACCGTAATGACGTTCCACACGACCATGATAAAGCCGATCACAGCAAGCATCGCGCCCGCCAGGAAAGGATTGACCGTCGAGGCGAGTATCATGAAGACGATCACCTCGGCGACCACACAAAGAAACAAAGCTCGCCCCGATCCAAAGAAACCGATGACCCTCTCGGATGTGAAACTCCCGATCACGCCCCCCACGGCGATCGAAGTCAAAAGCAAGCCGTACCCGAATCCGCCGAGGCCGAGGATATCCTGCGCGAAGAGAACCATGATTCCGAATACCGCCGAGAACGACATCGTCGAAGCTCCGAGCATGACCGCGAGAAGCCGAAGAAGCCGATGCCCCCAAAGCCACCGAAGCCCCTCACCGATCTCCGAAACGAGCGTCGTCGGAGGGGCGCCTTCCTCCTTCACCGAACGAAAACTCCCCCGGAGCGAAAGCACCATCGCCGAGGCCGCCGCGAACGCCCCCGCCCCGAAAAGGAACGGAATCGCCGCCGCGACCCCGAAAAGAAACCCTCTGAGCGGAGGCCCGACGAACTGATTATTCACAAGCTCGACCGCGTAAAGTCGCCCGTTCGCCTTCTCCAAATTCTCCCGTCCGGCCACGGCGGGGATGATCGCTTGCGCGGCGTTGTCGTACATTGTCTCGACGCTCCCGAGGAGAAAGAAAACGACATAAAGAAGCGGCAAACTCTCCCATCCAAACATCACAAAAAGCCCGAGCATCCCGATGAGCGCGGCCCGGAAGATATTCCCCACGCCGAGGATCACCCTCCGATCGAGGCGATCCACCAAAGCGCCGGAGACGAGCGGAAAGAGAAGCCACGGAAGCCCGAACGCGAACGACACCCCCGCCACGAGAACCGGGTCGCGTGTGAGCGAAGCCGCGAGTAGCGGAGCGGCGACGAGATAAACGCCGTCGCTCAAATTCGAGAACGCGCTCGCCGTCCACACTCTCCAGTATTGCGGCGATATCGAGGCGAAAGGAACCCTCATGCTCGCCGCCGCTCGATGGGAGTGGGGAGTCGGGGGCCGCTCGCTGTCGCTCGCTTCGGGAGTCGGGGTGGGTTCGACTCGCTTTCCCTCAACTCTTTCGCTTTCACGCCTGATGGGCTTTCGCTGGGTTCGATGGCACGGATTTCGAAAGAACGCTTCTCCCGACCGAACCCGGCATTATTCCTCTTCGTCGGGCAACGCGGGGAGGTTCGTCAAATATACTTGTGCGAGAAAACCGTATACCTCCTCGCCGGGAACACTCTCCTCGTTCCGGAACTCTTCCACGAGCGCCTCTACGCGCCCCCCGAACTCCGCCGCCCGCGAAGCGGATATGCGTGCCCTTCCCAAAGTCAGGATGTCGTCCGGAAAGTCGCTCTCCGGGTTCGGCTCGCGGTACTCGGCCATCACCGTCTGGTAGAAATTGCGGACTCCCGAGACATACCCTTCCGGATCGTGGAAATCGAAGAGCCGCGCCGTCCGCCCGTAGTATTTCTCCGTCATCGCCCGCACCTTCCGCGTCTTCACAACCCGGATCAAAGCCGCCTCCTCCAAGACTTTAAGATGATGCCCGACACTCCCCTTCGGCTGCCCCAAAGCCTCCGAAAGCTGGCTCGTCGTCGCCGCCTTCTCCGAAAGGAGGGTGATGATCTTTTGCCGCGTCGCATCCCCCGCCGCCCGGAATTGCCCCGGCTCGGTCACTTTGAGGACTTCTTCCATCTCATAATCCGGCTTGCGGCCCCCCACGAAACTACCTCCCCGCCCGCTCGAACCCCACGAAAACATGGAGCCGCCAAAGTTTGAACGAAGCGAAACTCCACCTTCGCTCCGACTCCACACGACTCCGCGCCTCGGCTTCGCGCCGAACCGCCGCCCGCATCTCCTCGTGACCGCCCTTTATATGCGCCAATCGCCCGTCGGGATCCCCGCTCGCAAACATCTTTTTCTCCGTCCACTTCTTTCAAACATACGACTACGACCGTATTGTCGGTATATACCGACCATTTGTCAAGAATGATTCGCTGGGGGCTTTGTCCGACTCTTTATGCGGCTCCGACGAGGGTGGCGACTTCGCTCGGAGTGAGCGGCTCCCGTTTCGGCATTCCGAGTGAGACGCGGCGCGTGAATCCGGCGGCGGCGAGGCGCGGCGCGTATGACGGGAAGGTGAGGAGAAAGTATTTTCCTCGGCGTCCGCGTCGGCGCGGGGGACGGTATTCGATCCACATCATCGGGACGGGGAGGTTCGGAAGTCCGTCCGGGAAATGCTCCTTTATGACCTCAGCGGCGAGTTGCGAGGACATCTCGTCCACACTCGCCCCGCCGATCCCGGGAACCTCCTCGCACACGACGACAGGGGCATCGTTTTCGTCGGCTCGGTAAATGCGAACCCACGCCGCGCCCGCCCCGAAGGCATATCCGGATCGGTGCTTTATAAACTCATGCGTGAGAGCCATCTCTCCACTCCTTCCAATCCGAAGCCCACCACTCGGCGTGGGGCATCCCACTCCCGAGAGCGGCTCCCCAAACGGCTTCGACATCCACCGCGACGCGACGCATCTCCACGCTCGAAGCTCCATCGCCCGACGAGACGACGGCGTACTCCGCCCACGGCGGATTATGCGCGGCCTCTCCCTCACCGTCCACGGGAAGCCCCACGCTTCCGGGGTTCACGAGGATGGACTTTCCATGCCGCCGCATCATTTGCGCGTGCGTATGTCCGCCCGCCATGATGTCCGCCCCGGTATGGCCGGAGAGCATCGCGCCGAGTTCCTTCTCCGAGGTCGTGGAGAGGATGACATCGGTGTTCGAGCGCGGGGAGCCGTGGAAGCAAAGGAGGCTCCGCCCGTCTTCGAGCGCGACCTCGACCGTCGTCCGAAAAGTTCGGATGTATTCGAGATGCTTCTCGGAAAGCTCCCCGGCGCCCCATCGGTCTATGTCCGAGACGCGCCGGGCGTCCTCGCTCGCTTTCGCGGCGGAGACGGGGCGGAGCGGACGAAGCATGTCTTCGTCGGCGTTTCCCATGACCGTCGGGAAACCGAGTTCCATGAGGCGTTCGATGGTCTCGTGGGGTTTCGGCCCGGTGGCGGCGACATCCCCGAGGCATATGACCCGATCCACGCCTTCCCGCCCGATGTCCGCGAGGACGGCTTCGAGAGCTTCGAGGTTTCCGTGAATGTCGGCGATGAGGGCGACGCGCATCGGAGCTTTTTATTCCTTTCCGGAAGCGTCGTCGGCGGAGTTCGTGACGATGCCGTCGATAACGCCGTACTTTATGGCTTCTTCGGGACTCATTATGAAGTCGCGGTTGGTGTCGCGCTCGACTTTGTCGAAGGGTTGTCCGGTTTCTTCGGCGATTATTTCGTTCACGCGCCGTTTGCTGTGGATCATCTCCTTCGCGTGTATCTCGATATCCGATGCTTGCCCGCCAAGCCCCCCTTGAATCGCAAGCTGATGGAGGAGTATCCGCGTGTTCGGGAGCGCGAACCGCTTCCCCTTCGCCCCGGAAAGAAGCAAAAACGCCCCCGCCGAGAACGCGCTCCCCATCGCGGTCGTCGCCACGTCGCATCCGACGAAGTTCATCGTGTCGCGGATGGCGAGCATCCCCGGCACGCTCCCGCCGGGGGAGTTTATGTACAAACTTATGTCTTGATCGGGGTCTTCGGCGGCGAGGTGGAGAAGCTGCGCCATGATCACATTCGCCACCCCATCGTCGAGCGGTGTCCCGAGGAAAATTATCCGGTCTTTCAAAAGCCGCGAATAAATATCCATCGCCCGCTCGCCCCTCGGACTCTGCTCGATCACATACGGAACCACAAACTCTGAACCCACGGAAAACCTCCTCTTCGTCAAACAACCCGGCTATACTTCATTTATGAAAGTATCATTTATGTAGTGTTTTTAGCAAGTTTTTTGTAGCGTAAAAAGGAGGCGATGGGATGAACTTGCCGCATTTGCGGGTATTTCGGCAGCGGGCGGTGATGAGTCAGGATCAGTTGGCGGAGAAGAGCGGGGTGGCGCGGGACACGATCTCGAAACTGGAAACGGGGAAGCGGAAAGCATACCCAAGCACCATCCAAAAGCTCGCGGGCGGCCTCAGCGTGGAGCCGCAAATGCTCCTCGGCGGTGTCGAATACTTCGACGACGTGAAGCCGGAGCCGGAGCCAAAAGAAGGCCATACGGAGAAGAAAGACCGGAAAGTCGGTTTTTGAAGCGTTTCCGACTCCGCCGAAAAACGCGCCGTGAGCGCGGTTCGCCAAAAGCGAATCGCTGTTAAGATACGTTAAGAAGTTGAAAAAACAGAGAACACATCCGGCGCGCAGAGGGGGACTCTGCCGGGAGGAGGTGTGGGAATGACACGGTTTGCGACGCTTGTCGCGGCGACGGCGATGATGCTCGTCTTCGCATCGCCCGCGATGGCGCAAAACCCGGGTGCGACGGACGCGACCACGCCGGAGTCCGCCGGGCAAAGTCAGTATCAATATGGCCCGGACGGCCCTTCGACGCAGCAAGCCATCGAACAAGGCATCGAAGACGCCATCGAGGACGCGCGGGAAAACAACGCCGCCGTTGACGGAGCCGAGGCATACATCGAGTCCCTCTCGCCGGAAGAGGCCGAGGCGGCGGAGGAGGCGGTGGAAGATTCGGCGGGGCCGAGTGCGTCCGAGCGGTACGCGCATCTCCCGGACACCGGAGGCCCGCCGATACTCGCACTTCCTTTCGCCGGAGCGGTCGCCGTGTTCATCGCGGGCGGTTTGTTGATGCAGAAGAGCCGGAAAGGCCGATAGTCGGGAGCCGCTCGCTCCAGGTATCGGGTCGCTCCCGAATAAATCCCCCGAACACCGTCGCCTTTCCGCACGAAGAACTCCCGCCGAAACCTTCGGCGGAGAACGCCCCGAATCCCCTTCGTACTTCCTCGTTCACGAAGCGACCACGCACGGTATTCACCCGGATTCCGCATCACGAAAACTCAAAGACACGAAGCCATACGGAGTTCTCCCTCACAGCGCGGAGTTCATGAGTCTCGATCCACCGCGCCGTCGAGGCCTCCGTCAGCGAGGGCGGCCCATCCGGGAGGTTTTCCTGAAGCCTGAAACCCGATGCCTGAAACCCGCCTCGCGGAAAAACCATTCCTCACGAAACCCGTTATCACAGGCGGATGATGCCGCGTTTCAAAGCGGCGGTCACGGCGGCGGTGCGATCCGTCACGCCGAGCTTCTCGTAAATGTGGAGGAGATGCGACTTCACCGTCGTCTCCCCGATCCAAAGTTCCTTCGCGATCTTTTTATTGCTCGTGCCTTGCGCCACGAGGCCGAGGACTTCGATCTCCCTCGCGCTCAAAGCCTCTTCCTCCGGCGACCTCATCCTCCGCATGAGCCGCGACGCGACAGCCGGAGCGAGCGGCGACTCGCCCTTCGCGGCGACACGTATCGCCGTGAAAAGGTCTTCCTTCGGTGTGTCTTTCAATAAATACCCGGTCGCCCCGGTCTCGATGGCGCGGAGGATATCGGCGTCGCTCTCGTACGTCGTAAGGACGAGTATTTGCGTGTCGGGGTGGGTTTCCTTTATCTTTCCGGTCGCCTCGACACCGTCCATCGTCGGCATGCGGAGATCCATGAGGACGACGTCGGGATGGAGCTTCGCCGTGAGTTCGACGGCCTCGTTTCCGTTCACGGCCTCGCCGACGACCTCGAAGTCCGGCTCGCCGGAGATCATGCCCCGTATCCCCGTCCGCACCACCGGATGGTCGTCGGTGATGAGTATCTTCACGGTCATCGCCGAACCGCCGCCGTGATAGGTATCTCCACCGAGAGTGAAACGCCTTCCTCCGGCTCGCTCTCGATGGAGAGGCTTCCACCGACTTTCTCGACCCGCTCGCGCATCGCCCAAAGCCCGAAGCCGCCGCCGTCCTCCGAAGGCTTCCCATCCACCGATGAAACGTCGAAGCCGAGGCCGTCGTCGCGGGCGTCGAGGACGAGCGAGTCCGGCATGTACGAGATGGTGATCTGAGCGCGGCTCGCGCTCGCGTGCTTCCCGACGTTCGCCAGTGCTTCTTGCGCGACGCGAATCGCCGTCGCCTCGATGGCCGCCGGGAGCGGGCGCGGCTCCCCGGTCACGACCGCCTCCGCCGGAACGCCCGCCTCCGACGACCACTTTTCCACGAGGGAGCGGACGGCTTCGGGGAGCGGCGCGTCTTCGAGTTGCCCCGGACGGAGCGCCCACACGAGGCGGCGAGCATCCGTGAGGCTCTCGCGGGCGATGGATCGGGCGTTGTCGAGGTGGAGTTTCGTTTTCGACTCGTCCGAGCCTTCCGCCGCTTCGAGGTTCGTGACGATGCTCGTGAAACCTTGCGCGAGGGTGTCGTGGATCTCGTGCGCGAGGCGTTGGCGCTCGTCGAGGACTCCGGCTCTTTTTCCCGCGTCCTTCGCCTCTTCGACGAGGCGGAGGTTTTCGAGGGCGAGAGCCGCCGTCGCCGCGACGGTCGAGTATGCGCGTTCGTCGCGCTTCGAGAAGCCGCGTCCTTTTCCGGCTGTGATCATCATGAGCTTCGCGGAGGAATCCCCCGCGGCGCACGAGCGCGTGAGCGGCAAAAGGAGCGCGCACTTCACGCCCCGCCTCCCCCACACCGCCTTGTCCGGCCCGGAGAGTTCGGAGGCGCAGAGACGGATCGGAGCGGTGATCCGGGAGAGCGAGCGCGTCGTCCCGAACCCCATCTCCGGCGGAAGCTCTCTCGCCTCGCCCGAACGCCAGCTTCCGAGCGGCTCGAAACCGCCCGGCTCCCCGACCCGAACCGTCCACAAACTCACGCCGTTCACGTTCGACCCCGTCAAATTCTCGCCGACCGCGGCTACGATGTCCCGAGTGCTCCCCGCCGCCCCGACCGCCCGGTTCGCCCGGTGGAGCGCGTCCTCCCCGGCGCGTATTTCCCACCCCTTCATCCCGCCGAGGATTCCCCCGCCGATGAACACGAGCGGGTACGTCAAAATCTCGTACGGCTCCGGAGCGCCGAAGAACGGAACCGTCGCGGCGTTCACCGCGACGACGGCGACCGCCCCGATCGCCACCCCGTGAACCATCGCCGACGGGCCGACCCGCCTCCCCATGAACATCGCCGCCGCCGCCGCGCACGCGAGCGAGACGACCGGGGTTCCGAAGCGAGCCATGAACATTCCGAAGCCCGCCGCGCCGCTCCCGCCGACCATCGCCTCGACGACGCCGTCGAAATACTCGTTCGCGAACCACTCCGTCGTCACGTACACGTTTATGAGGAGGATCGAGAACACGAACGGCGAGATGCCCGCGAGCGTCCCGGCGAGAAGCACCGCCCGCCATCGGAAACCGCCCTCGAAAGCCCGCCGGAGCGAAGCCTCGCGCCCGGCGCGTCCGGGTGGAGCGTCGGCGGCGGAGTCCGAAGTCGCTTTGTAAAGCGAGCGGAGGATGCCGTTTCCTTTATGTCCTTTATGTCGAAGTCCGCGAGCCACGCCGAAATAATCGCATCGCCGCATCGCCCCGACAACCCGTATGAGGCCGGAATCATCCCTTCGGACGCGCCTTTTCCTCCATTCGGACGATGGCAGCGGAAGACCCGGATGCGAAAGTTAATCCGCGACTGTGAAGATATGTTAAGGAGGCTCGTTCATGAGAAAGTTAATGACTTTGGCGGCGACGCTCGCGATGGTGATCCTCGCCGCGTCCCCGGCTGTGGCGCAAAGTTCCGCGGCGGAGAGTCAATACGGCGAAGCCCCCGGCGGGGATTCCGGCGAAAGCGTATCGGCGACGGGCGTGGTCGAACCGCTCGGCATGACGACGTTCATGTATGGGACGCATGACCTCTCCGGATCGGGGTACGTCATGGCGAGCGACACCGTGAACCTCTCCAAATACGAGGGCGAGGAAGTCACGGTGAATGGAACCCTCACCATCGAAGAGGGGGAACTCGAAGGCGGGCCGCCGCTCATAAACGTGGAGAGCGTGGAAGCTCATGGCGATGACCCGGAGGAGCCGGGCGAGCCGATCACGGTGAGCGGAGTGATCGAAGGTCTCGAAGCGACGACGTTCATGTACGGAACCCACACCGTCGTCAACGACGCCGATGGCATATCGTACGCCCTCCAAAGCGAGAGCATATCCCTCGACGAGTTCGAAGGCACGCAAGCCGCCATTTCCGGGACGCTCGTTCCGGGCTATGAGTCGGGACAGGTCGAGAGCGGGCCGCCGCTCATCGAGGTCACGGACGTGGAGCCGGACGCGGGCGTCGGCATGGAGGAGATCTCCGGCGTCGTTCTCGAAGTCCGGGACGGATCGGTTCTCGTCGAGGACGCGAACGGCGGGCAATACGACTTCGCCATCACCGAAAGCACGAGCTTCCTCGACGGCCTCTCGTACATACCGGAGGAAGCCCCGCCCCGCGCCCCGAACGCCGCCGACCTCGCGCCCGGCCTCGAAGTGAGCGTGACCCCCGCCGGGCCGATCGCCGAATCCTTCCCCGCACAGGGAGAAGCGGCGGGTATCCTCTTCCTCAGCCCATGGTACGAGGGCGACAACGAAAACGAAGCCGTCGAAAAGACCCTCCGCGGCGTCATCACGAGCATCGGCGAGGGGAGCATCGTCGTCAGCGAGAACCCGGATCTCGGCGTCGAAGATCCCGGATATTGCGAAGGGGCCATAAACTTCTCCCTCACTGATGGCACGGAAATACTCGCCCAAAACGACGGCGAACTCGTGGGAGCGTCGGCGGAGAACCTCGCAGAGGGACAGTCGGTCGAAGTCGCATACACCGAGGTTCCGGGAGCACCGGAGATCGCCATATGCCCGCCGCAGCGCGAGGCCGACCGGATCGTCATCCTCGAAGGCTCCGACGGCGGCGAAGATCCCACCGAGCCGCCGAACGGAAATAATGGCGGCGGAAGCAGCTCCGGCAACGGAGGCGGCGTGGCGGATGCGCTTGGCGTCTCCGCGTTGCCGGACACCGGAGGCGCAATCCTCCCGGCGCTCGGACTCGGGGCCGCGCTCGTCGCGGGCGGGTTCCTCGTGCGAAGGATGGGACGGTAAAAACGGAGTCGTTCGATATTCCGGCGGCGGGTCTCTTTTAAGGACTCGCCGCCGCATCCTATGTCGGAATCGGGCGGTCGCTTCGAGGCTTTGGCTCGTGGGGTCGGGATGTTTGCGGCTCATGAACTCACGAGGAGCGACCGAAAAGGAGGCGGATGTGAAGCTCGCGGGATATTTCTTTCTTTCGGCGAGCGTGGTTTTGTTTCTCATCACGGTGGTCGTCGCGGTGGTTTCGGGCGTCCTCACCTCGTTCGGGTGAAGATGGCGCGGTTCGGGCGCACTCGCTTAAAATGAGAGACATGGATCGAAGCGGCATGACAAAAGAAGAGGTCGTCCGGCGCGGTCGGGAGATATACGAGCGGGAGATCCGGGGAAACGTCGAGTCTGACCACGACGGGGAATTCCTCGCCGTGGACATCACCGATGGCTCGTACGAAGTCGGAGAGAGCGATGTGGAGGTTTCGGACGCCGCCCTCCGAAAAAACCCGGACGCGGTTCTTTACATCATGCGAGTCGGTCGTCTGGCGGCGTACCGCATCGGCGCGGAACCCGCGCCGAACACCGCATAACGAACCCCGAATAACGAGAGCCGGAGGATACTCGGCGCGCCCACCTCGGACACCTTCGCCTCCCCGCCCGAAAGGCCCGCACCGAAATCGAACGTCGCGACGGAAGGGATGGCTTTCGCCCCGCGCCTTCCCCGACTCCCGAAGCGAGCGTCGTAGGGGCGGGTTTGAAACCCGCCCGCCTCAAACCTGCCCTTTCGCGCCTCCGGCCTCCCGGTATTTATGAGAGTCGGGTGGATCTCGACTCCCTCCACCCGCGCACTTCCGCCCTCACGCCCGATGGACTCTCGCCGAACCCGAACGATGCGACGGCGGGGACGGGTTTCGCATCCATGCTTTTCCCGACTCCCGAAGCGAGCGAAGCCGAAGGCGGAGCGATGCGACCTCCCGACTCCCGGCTTCATTCCTTCCGGTACGGCTTTCCGACGGCGGCGGGGGCGATGGCACGTCCACCGAAGCCCGCGAGGACTATGAGCGTGAGGACGTACGGGAGCATTTGAAGGAATTCGAGCGGCACCACATCCTGCGGAGCCTGGAACGTGAAAGCCTGCGCGAACCCAAAGAGAAGAGCCGCCCCCGCCGCCCCGACCGGATGCCACCGCCCGAATATGAGCGCCGCGAGCGCGATGAACCCCCGCCCGTTCGTCATGTTCTCCGTGAACGCGGAAAGTATCCCCATCGAGAGGTACGCCCCGCCGAGGGCGGCGAGGATGCCGGAGAGTGCCACGCCGTAATATCGCATCCGAAACACGTTCACGCCCGCCGTGTCCACCGCCTCCGGCGACTCGCCCGTCCCTCGCAAACGAAGCCCGAACGGCGTTTTGAAGAGGACGAAGTACGTCGTCGGGACGAGAGCGTACATGAGGTATACGAGGAGGCTTTGGTTGAAGAGGGCCGGGCCGAGGAGCGGGATGTCCGCGAGGAGTGGTATGCGTACCGCCGAGAAACCTTGAACGTTCGGGGAAGTCCCGCCCGACCCGAAAACCTCGACCATGAGGAAGCCCGTGCCTCCGAGGGCGAGGAGGTTTATCGCGGTTCCCGAGATGATTTGGTCCGCCTCGAACGTGATCGTCATGACAGCGTGGATGAGCGCGAAAGCGAGTCCCGCCGCCATCGCCGTCCCAAGCCCGACGAGCGCGCTCCCGGACAAAAACGCCCCGACCACGCCCGCGAACGCGCTTATGAGCATGAGTCCTTCGAGGCCGATGTTCACGACCCCGCTCCGCTCGGAGAACATCCCACCGAGCGCGGCGAAAATCAGCGGCGTGGCGTTCCGTATCGTCGAGGAGAGAAGCTGCCCGAAGTTCCCGAATAATTCCTCCATTTAGTTTCCCAACCCTTCGTCGAGGCGCGTCCCCGAAGCGAGCGCCCGCGCCCGCTTCCCGATGATGAGCTCGACGAGCTTCGTCGCCGTCACGAGGAGGAGTATGACCGCGAGGAGAACGTCCGAGAGGTCGAGCGGCACGTCGGTGGCGAACTGCATTTCCTGCGCCCCCGACGCGAGGCCGCCGAAAAGGAGCGCGCCAAGAACCACCCCGACCGGATGGTTCCGCCCGAGGAGCGCCACCCCGATGCCGTTGAAACCGAGGTTCGACACGAATGGGATGGACATTTTTCCATACACTCCGAGAACTTCCACTCCGCCCCCGAGTCCCGCCATCGCGCCGCCGATGGCGATCGCGAGGACGGTGTTCGTCCCGATCCTCATCCCCGCGTAGTTCGCCGCCCCCGGCGAAAGCCCGACCGCCCGGATGCGGAACCCGAGCTTCGTCCGCCAGAGAAGAAAGTATATGACGACCGCCGCGAGTACCGCGACCGCGAGTCCATAATTCACCCTCCCGAGTCCGAGGCCGATCGCCGGGATCCTCGCCGCCGCCTCGATCGTCTCGGTGCCGGGGACAATGCCTTCGCTTCGGAGCGGGCCGAGCGCGAAGTACGTCGCGAGATTGATGGCGATGAAGTTGAGCATGATCGTGGTGATGACCTCGTGCGCCCCGAACCGGGCCTTCAAAAATCCGGGTATCGCTCCCCATATAAAGCCCGTCACGACGCACGCGAGGAGCACGATCGGGATCGCCGCAATCCCGAGGAACCCGACCGACACCGCGAGCCAAGCCGCCGTGATCGCCCCGATGAAAACCTGACCCTCCCCCCCGATATTGAAAAGCCCCGCCCGGAACGCGACCGCGACCGCGAGTCCCGTGAAGACGAGCGGCGTCGCATTCAATAAAGTCCGCCCGATCGCCGTGGGACTCCCGACCGCGCCTTGAATCAGCGACACATACGCCGCCACCGGATTGTTTCCGCTCGCGAGCACGAGCAAAGCCCCGATGACGAACGCGATGAAGATGGCGATGAGCGGAAACACGAGCGCGCCCCCCGCGTCCCGGAGAGACTTTCGGAGGAACGAATCGCCCGAGTCGCGGCGCTCCTCGCTCACGCGCTCTCGTCCATGCCGCGTCCGGCCATGAGGAGGCCGAGTTCCTCGTCGGTGGCGTCCGGGCCGACCTCGCCGGAGATGCGTCCGTTGTAAAGGACGATTATGCGGTCGGAGAGGGAGCGGACTTCCTCGAGCTCGAGCGAGATGAGGAGGATAGCCTTTCCTTCCTCCCGCTGTTTGAGAAGTTGTCCGTGGATGAACTCGATGGCTCCCACGTCCACGCCGCGAGTCGGCTGCGAGGCGACGATCACGCCGGGGTCGCCCGAAAGTTCGCGGGCGAGGACGGCTTTTTGCTGGTTTCCGCCGGAGAGCGAACCCGCCCGAGCATCCGGGTCGGGAGGGCGAACGTCGTATGCGCGGAGATTTTCGGCGGCGGATCGGCGCATCGCCTTCGGGAAGATCCAGCCAAAGCGAGAGGAGAACGGAGCCTTCTCATACGTCTTTATCGCGTTGTTTTCCGAGAGCGAGAAATCCTGGACGAGACCTTTCGTGCCGCGATCCTCCGGCACATACGCGAGGCCGAGTCGTTGCCGACCGTTCGCCCCGACCTTCGTAATGTCCTCCCCGTCGAGAAGCACGGCCCCAGACTCCGCCACGCGAGTACCGGCGAGGGCTTCGGCGAGTTCGGTTTGCCCGTTCCCGTCCACTCCCGCGATGCCGAGGATCTCCCCCGCCTTCACCTCCAAACTCACGCCGTGGACGGCGACCGAGCCGGAATTCCCCTTCACCACGAGGTCGGCGGCGGAGAGGCGAACCTCGCCGACCTCGGACTTCTCCTTGCTCACCCGGAGGAGAACCTCTCGCCCGACCATGAGCTTCGCGAGTTCGCCCTCGTCGGTATCGGAGGTCTTCACCGTGTCAACGACCTTCCCATCGCGGATGATCGTGATGTTGTCAGAAACGCCGCGAAGCTCCCCGAGCTTGTGAGTTATGAGGATGATCGAGAGCCCGTCGCCCACGAGTTCCTTGAGAACCGAAAACAAATCTTCCGTTTCCTGCGGCGTGAGGACGGCGGTCGGCTCGTCCAAAACCAAAATGCGGGCGCTTCGATAAAGCGCTTTCAGAATTTCGACCCTTTGTTGCACGCCCACCGAGAGGTCGGAGACGCGCGAGCGGGGATCGACGCGAAGGCCGTACCTTTCGCAAAGTTCTTCGGTGTCCCGCGTCGCCCTCGCCATATCCACGCGGCCGCCCTTCGTCGGCTCCGCGCCGAGGACGATGTTCTCGGCGACGGTGAGGCGCGGGATGAGGGTGAAATGCTGGTGAACCATCCCGACGCCTCGGGACACCGCGTCCTTCGGGTCTTTGATTTTCACCTCTTCGCCCTCGATGGAGATCGAGCCTTTATCGGGTGAATAAAGTCCGTAAAGGATCTTCATGAGGGTGGACTTCCCGGCTCCGTTCTCGCCGAGGAGGCCGAGTATTTCTCCCCGTTTCAAGGTGAGCGAGATGTCATCGTTCGCGACGACGGGGCCGAAAGTCTTCGTGACGCCCTTCATTTCGAGGACGACCGGGGCCGCGTCGGCGACCCCGGATGCGCTTTGTCTCTCCGTCAAATCGGTCGGCCTTTACTGGGGCGCGTCGGGGACTTCGATGTCGCCGTCGATTATGCCCTGCGTGGCCTCCTCGACCTGATCCTGGACTTCCTGCGGAACTTGATCCTCGAACTCGCCAAAGGGCGCGAGTTCATATCCGCCCTCCGCGAGGCCGAGGTCTTGAATTTCTCCGCCGGGGAACTCGCCGTTGTTTTGATCCTCGATAGTCTGATAGACACCGTTGCCGACGCCCTTTATCGCCGACGTGAGGATCGGGGCGTCCGGGTTGGTCGCCGCCTGGTCGGAGTCCGTCCCGATGGCGAAGATGCCCTCGCTGCTCGCCGCCTCGAAAAGCCCCGCTCCCGTCGCGCCGGAGGCGTGATAAATAACGTCCGCGCCCTGATTTATTTGCTGAAGCGATATTTCGTTCCCGCGTGCGGGGTCATTGAAAGCCTCGGGCGTCGTCCCCGCGTACTGCACGATGACCTCGCAGTCCGGGCAAACCGACTCGACCCCGGCCTCGTATCCGGCCTGGAAAGTCTCGATGAGGTCGGACTCCTGACCACCGAGGAACCCGACGACTTGCTCGTCCGACGTCGTGAACTCGGTGTCTTCCTGAGTCATGAGTCCGGCGACGACCCCCGTAAGGTACCCGCCCTCCTCGTCGCGGAACGTGAGGCTCGCGACGTTCTCCATGTCGGGGACCACCGAGTCGACGATCGCGAAGTTCGTGTCCGGGAACTGCGGGGCGACCTCGGTGAGGGCGTCGGTCATGAGGAACCCGATCGCGAACACCGGGTTGTACCCGCTCTCCGCAAGCTGCGTCAAATTGTTCACATAGTCAGTCGGCGCGCTCGACTCGAGATACTCCGTCCCGGTCGAGAACTCCTCGTTCGCCCGCTCGAGCCCGGCATACGCCGAGTCATTGAAACTCTGATCGCCGAGACCCCCGACGTCGAGGACGAGCGCGGCCTCTCCGCCTCCACCACCGCCGGTGTCCTCGCCGCCGCCTTCGCCACCACCGCCGCCTCCACAGCCGACCGCCACCGCGAGCGCGAGAACGAGCGCCGCCGCCAACGTAAAGAACAACCTGAGTCTCCGCATAAAGCCTCCTTAATCTGGAAAGAACCTCTCCCGCCAACGCCGAAACCCCCGGCGCCCATGTTCATCGTTACCGGGGAATCATATTCGTGCGCGGCGCCCGCCGCAAATGGGAGTCTCTTTGCGACCGTTCTCAGTTTCCAGTTCTCGGTTCTCAGCAAAAACTAAAGACCGAGAACCGAGAACGGCGAGCGAAGCGAGCTATTGAAGGAGCTTCTTCAACTCGTCTTCGAGATACTCTGAAGACACCGTTCCCTCGGGAGAGTACGCGACGGCCTCTTTGCAAAGGTGGTAAAGAGCGAGCGTCCGCGTCGGGGAGAGGCGGCGGCTCCCAGCTTGCTCCATGACGAGGCGCATGAGCTCGAGCGCGACCTCGGCCTCGCTCTTCGCGTTGTTTCCCTTCTCCTCCATAGGCGTGGATTATAAAGGCGGAAACGGAGGCTATGGTAAACTTTTTCCCACTTTGACCTCCACGATTTCCAGCCTTCCATCCGACGCCGGAAGCGACGGGAACGTCCGTGGGTAAGTCCGAAAAGCACACCCAATGCCCCCTGTGCGGCCACGCCTTCCGAACCTCGAACGAGAGTGGGTACGTCACCCTCGGAAGGGAGTCCGATTTGTGTCCCAAACTTCCGGGACGCCAGTCCGACGGGGCGAGGACGCTTCGCGCCGAAATCACCATGTGTCCGAGATGCGCCTTCGCCGCCCTCGAAGACTTCGACGAACTCGACTTCGCGCCGGATCTCCGGTACGCCATCGAGAACCTTCTCGAAGACGACGGCCTCATAAAGGTCTTCCGAAGGAGCGACCCACCGTGGCTCGCCTTCCACTCCGCCGAAGTGTGCGGCAAGGAACGCGGACTCTCCGCCCGCGGACTCGGGGATTTATGCCTCCGAGCCTCGTGGGTGTGCCGGAAGGAAAGGGAGCGCCCCTTCGAGAACACCTTCCAGCTTCGCGCCATCCGCCACTTCATGCGCTCCCTCGAAGAAGACTCCCTCGAAGGCCGCGAACTCTCCGTCACGACGTACCTCGTCGGCGAACTCAACCGGAGGCTCGGCCATCACCGCGAAGCATTGAATTGGTACGTAAACGCCGGGAAAACAGTCGGGGAGAATGAAAGCCTCGCGTGGCTCGAACGCATGATCTCCGAGCAAAGCCGACTCGCCGAGGAGGAGGCAGCGTAAAACGCTACTCGATAGTCTCCGCCATCGCCCGCTCTCCCGCCTCCTCATCGGGAACCCAATAAGAAATGCCGTCAATATACTCGGGCGTTCCGGGATATATCTCGACGGAAGAAATGCCGGACAGTCCCATTCTCATTGCGAAGAAGGCGGCTTGGACGGGGTTCATGTTCGTGTCTATGTTTCGCCACACGGAGAGCGTAGTCGAGGGGAGACGCGGCCATTTGCTTGGCGAAGTCGCTTCGGAGACGAAGGCCCGGAGGAATTCTTGCTGGCGACCGACGCGGCCGATGTCCGCCGTCGGGCCGCCGCGGTATCGGACGTACGCGAGGGCTTCGGGGCCGTCGAGTTCTTGTTCGCCCGCCGCGAGGGAGATAATCTCGCCGCTCTCGGTCGTCGCCTCGATCGGCTCCTCGACGTTTATGGTGATGCCGCCTAAAGAGTCCACTATCTCCTCGACGCCGCCGAAGTCTATGACGGCATAGTTGTTTATTCGAAGGTCGGTGAGTCCTTCGAGGGTCTCGACCATGAGCGACGGGCCACCGTATGCGAAGGCGGCGTTCACTTTGTCCTCCCCCGTCCCCGGTATCTCGACGAGCGTGTCGCGGGGGACGGCGAGCATGCCCCCGCCCGCTTTGGCTACGACGATGGTGTCCGAGCGGGAGGCTTCGTCCGCCCTCGCGTCGCTCCCGAGGAGGACAACCCGCGAACCGCCGAACGGCCACGCGAGGACGAGAAGCACGAGGGCGAGGAGAAGAAGGACGACGAGAAGCCTTCGCCGCCGGAAACCCGGACGCCCGATCCGGCGTTCCCAATTCTCATCCACTCTTCCGGCCCGGTAGACTTTCATAGCGGCGTTTATTATCGCACCGAAGCCGCCGGGTGAACGTTCACCCAAAACGATCCCGGCTTGTCGGTATACTCAATCGGGTGGAGAGATTGCACACAACAACGTTCGACGCCGACGAGGAGAGGATCGCTTGGGAAGGGCTCGCCTCCTCGTGCGCCTCGCCCGTGAGAAGGTTTGGGGCGTTCGCGATCATGGGCTTCGTCTTCTTCGTCGCCGCGATTACGGCGGTGATCCTTTTCTACAACCTCTTCGGCGAAAGGCTGGTCGAAAATCAAGGCGTCCCGGTTCCGGCTTCGGCTTTCTATGCGACGCTCGCCCTCGGCGCGGCGGTCTCGGCTGGAGGCTTCACGATATGGCTCCTCCGCAGCCGTCGCTCGTACCGGGCCTTCTCGCGGATGCTCTCCAGAGGCGGCCTAGACCCGCTCCGCCCGACGCGCGACGGACTTCGCGCATACACCGACGAACAACTCCTCGCCCTCCGCTCCCGCTACGAGCGGATGGGATCGGAGAAGAAAAGAGCCTTCATGGAGCGCGTCTTCGGCTTCCGGGCCGACGACTCGTTCACGCTCGGCCCCTTGAGCGCGCTCCCCGACACCTTCGAGATGAACGCCCTCCGCGTCGAGTGGGAGTCGAACCTCATACTCCGCTCCGCCGATCCGATGCCGGAGATATCGTGGCGAACCGAGAGCCGCATGGAAATACTCCCGCGGCAACTCGACGAAATACGGAAGCTCGTCTTCATCCTCCGCTTCACGGGCGACTCGGTCCGCAAACTCAAGCGAAGCTACGGATACCGAACCGAACACTGGCACGCGACCGTCCCCGAAGGCAAACTCTGGAACGCCGTCCGCGACCACGAACACGCCCGTCGCGCCCAAGCCGCATTGAATCGCCACCGAACACGCGGGTAGCTCGCTTCTTTGCTCGCTTCGCTCGCAGCTTTTAGCTTTTAGCAATCAGCCATTAGCTTTTTCAGAAGGTGGAGAAGCTCAATGGCGCACTCTCGGCTAAAGTCGATGCGGATATTTTTCCACTCGCTATTCGCTGTTCGCTGTTTTTTGATACTCTTTCACCTTCGAGAAACGCCGGGTTTCGAGGGAGGAGAACTTTATGTCCGACGGGCGCGAGAAAAATGACATGCGAGACGAGGAGCGACACGAAAACCTCGCCGACACGCCGGAGATGGGCGACGCCGTTGAGAGTACGCGGGTGTCCACCCGCGCATGGGTCGGGAGGTTCCTCGGGCCGGTTCTCGCCGTGGCCGCGTACTTCCTTCTTCCGACGGGCGACGGCGGGCTTTCGCCGGAGGGGGTGGCGGTCGTCTCGGTCGCGGCGCTCATGGCGGTGTGGTGGGTGACGGAGGCTTTGCCGCTCGCGGCGACGGCGCTTCTTCCGATCGCGTTGTTTCCGCTTCTCGGGGCGGTGGAGATCGGGGACGCGACCGCGCCGTATGCCTCCGACACTATTTTTCTCTTCATGGGCGGGTTCATGATCGCGCTCGCCATGCAAAGGTGGGGGCTTCATCGGCGCATCGCGCTCCTCACGATATCCGCCGTCGGGACGAACCCGGTGCGTGTGATCGGCGGCTTCATGATCGCCACCGCTTTCCTGAGCATGTGGGTCTCGAACACCGCGACCGCCGTGATGATGCTCCCCATCGGCATCTCCGTCCTCGCCCTCGTCCTCGACGACGCGGAGGAAAGCCTCACCGGCCCCGGAGCCTCGAACTTCGCCGTGTGCCTCATGCTCGCCATCGCATACGCCGCGAGCATCGGCTCCCTCGCCACCCTCATCGGAACCCCGCCGAACCTCTTTATGGCCGGGTTCCTTCAAGAAACATACGACATCACCATCGGCTTCGGGCAATGGATGATGGTCGGGCTCCCGCTCTCGATCGTGTTCCTCGGGATAACGTGGGTCGTTTTGACGCGCTTCGTGTATCCGCCGGAGATAAGCGAGATTTCGGGCGGTCGGGAACTCATCCGGGGGCAGCTTCGTGAGATGGGGCCGATCAGCCGCGGAGAGAAGACCGTCCTCGCCGTCTTCGCCACGACGGCGTTTTTGTGGGTGTTCCGCCAGCCGCTCGCCACCCTTCCCGGCCTCGGAGGGCTCGAAGACGCGGGGATCGCCATCGCGGCGGCCATCGCTCTCTTCGCCCTCCCGGTGGACTGGCGGAACGGCGTCTTCGCGCTCGACTGGAAGACCGCGCTCGGGATTCCGTGGGGCGTGCTTCTCCTCTTTGGCGGCGGATTGAGTCTGGCGGCGGCGATCACCGCCACGGGGGTGGATGCGTGGATCGGCGACCAGTTCGGCGGCCTCGCGGGAATCCCGATCATCCTCTTCGTCATCGCCGTCACCGCCGCGGTCATCCTCCTCACCGAACTCACGAGCAACACGGCGACCGCCGCCGCGCTCCTCCCCATCTTCGGCGGGGTCGCCGTCGGTGTGGACCTCGACCCGCTCCTCCTCGTCGTCCCCGCCGCCCTCGCCGCCTCGTGCGCGTTCATGCTCCCGGTGGCGACCCCGCCGAACGCCATCGTCTTCGGCTCCGGCCACGTGACGATCGCGCAAATGCTCCGGGCGGGGGTGTGGCTGAATATCATCGCCGTGATCCTCATAACCATCGTCGTGTACGCGATCGCGGGCTTCGCCCTCGGGATCACATTCGGATAACGTTTCTTGACAACGTACATTCGTATCATTATTCTCCGCCGGGAAAGGAGGATCGGGGGAGGATGTATCCGTTTTCGAGAAAGAGCCGAAGCCGTGTTCCCGCCGTTCGGTTTTGCCTCGTTTCGGCGATTCTCCTTCTCGCGGCGGGATGCGGAGCGGCGAGCACCGCGAACGTCATCGAGTATCCGAGTCGGGACGTGGAGATCATGGCCCCGGCGGAGCCGGGCGGCGGCTACGACCAAACCGCCCGCCTCATGCAAAGAGCCGTCACCGAAGGCGGCGTCCTCGAAGAGAACGTCGAGGTTTACAACGTCCCCGGGCATCCGGGGCCATCGGCCTCACCGAGTTCATAAACGACAACCCCGGAAACCCCCACCAACTCATGGTCGTCGGAAAAGTCCTCGTCGGGGCGATAAAACAGACCGACGTCCCCTTCGACGTGAACGACACGACCCCCATCGCCCGCCTCACCGCCGAGTACGAGGCGATACTCGTCCCGCCCGACTCCGAGTACGAGACGCTCGAAGACCTCATGGCGGACTTCGAGAGAGACCCCACAAGCATAAGCTGGGGCGGCGGCTCGGTCGGCGGCGTCGATCAAATCCTCGCCGGACAACTCGCACAAGAAGCGGGCGTCGATCCGGTGGACGTGAATTACATTCCGTACTCCGGCGGCGGCGAGCTTCTTCCGGGACTCCTCTCTCGCGACGTCACGGTCGGCGTTACGGGACTCGCCGAGTTCACCGATCAGATCGAGTCCGGTGAACTCCGCCTCCTCGCGGTATCGAGCGAAGAGCCGATCGAGGGCGTGGACGCGCCGACGATCATCGAGTCGGGATACGACGTGTCGCTCTCGAACTGGCGCGGAGTCGTCGCCCCGCCGGAAATGCCCGAAGAAACGCGGCAAGAAATAATCGCCGACATCGAGGAGATGCGCGGCACGCCGGAGTGGGAGGAAGCCCTCGAAACGAATAATTGGGAGGACGTACTCCTCCCCGGCGACGAGTTCGGAGAATACCTCGAAAGCGAGGACGAAGAGGCCGAGCGCGTCCTCCGCGAACTCGAGGTCATCGAATGATGCTCGCTTCGCTCGCGCATTTCAGCTTGTCAGATGGTATGAGAAGGCCGATCCCCCGCGCAGTACCCTGTGAGGGTCTGCAAAGATAGACGGGGTCGCGTAGGCGTCCCAGAAAGAAGGATCGACCCATGGCCAATTCTAGCAAGGAGCGCACGAC
>JACCWD010000141.1 GCA_013697825.1 Rubrobacter sp. | reverse complement strand
ATGACATCGAGAAGCTCCCCGGCGGACAGCCCGAGCTTCACGTCCACATCGAAGTCTTTTTGGAGGAGCTTTACGCCGGGGTCGGCGAGCTTCTCGGGGATGAGGACTTTCATGTTGTCGCTCAAGCGATCGCTCCGCTCTTCGAGAAGACGCGCTGCGCCGCCCCCACTCCCTTCCCAAGCTCCACCGGAAAGTCGAGCGCTTCGAGGGTGAGTTCCGTCGCCGCGATCGTCGCGATGATGTCGTATGCGTCGAAGTATCCGCAGTGTCCGATGCGGAAGATTTTGCCTTCCATATCGCCCTGTCCGCCCGCGACTTGTATCCCTTGATCGCGGAAGATACCCCGAACCAATTGCTTGCCGTCAACGCCGTCGGGAACCCACGCCGCCGTGACCGCCGAGTTGAGATCCTCATCCGGCCCGAAGAGCTTGAGTCCTATCCCCTTCACGCCTTCGCGTGCAGCCCGCCCGAGAAGGACGTGCCGCTCGAAGACGTTTTCGATACCCTCGGCCATTATTTGCTGAAGCGCGAGGTCGAGCTGGATGATGACGCTCACAGCCGGGGTCCACGGCGTTTGCGGCGGATCTTTGGCATACGCTTTCTTCGCCGCCGTGAAATCGAAATAATAACGGGGCATCGTGGACTCCTCGTGGGCTTTCATGGCCCGCTCGGAGACGCTCACGAAGCCGAGTCCCGGAGGCGTCATGAGAGCTTTCTGCGAACCCGCGACGACCACGTCGATGCCCCACTCGTCCGTTCGAAGCTCGCAAGCCCCGAGGCCGGAGATCGCATCCACCACGGAAATAACGTTCTCCGTGACCTTCGCGAAACCTTCGATGTCGTTCACGGTTCCCGTCGAAGTCTCCGAGAGGACGCATATTGCGGCCTTTATCTCCGGGTCGTTGGCGAGAGCCTCGGCGATCTCATCATTGTCGGCCTTCACGCCCCAGTCGTATTTGAGTTCGGTGACTTCGAGGCCGAAGGCGGCGCCCATCTTCACCCATCGGTTCCCGAAGTTGCCGTTGTTGACGACGAGTATTTTGTCTCCAGGCGAGAAGAGATTTTGCATCGCCCCCTCGAAAGCCCCCGTCCCGCTCGCCGAATACGTGAAGATGTCGCTCTCGGTGAGGAACACCTTTTTAAGCGTCTCGTTCACCCTCGTGAACACCTCGCCGAACTCGGGGGTGCGGTGGTGGATGATGGGGAGCGCCCCCGCCGCCGAAACCTCGGGCGGGACGGGCGTAGGGCCGGGCGACATCAAGCGGTATTTATTCTGCATGGATTAAAGATTCCTCTCTATGCCGGGTCGAGGACAACAATGCCGCTATTTTAGACAGATACGCTCTCGATGGCTACAGAATGAAGCACACTATTTACAAGTTGTTGCGAACAGCCCGGATCACAGAACCTCCACCCCACCCCCGACCCGCAAAACACCGGGCGACTCGTGAATGAGGTTTTGCCCGAACATGACTTCCCCATTCACCTTCCGGAACGCCGCGAGCGTCGTGAGTGGCTCTTTCCCCTTCGTTCCGCTTGTTTGGTTCACGGTCGTGATCGCGCACCGGGCGCACGGCTTGGCGACTCGGAAACGCATATCACCGATGCGGATATTCTTCCATCCATCCTCGGCGAATAGCTCGACACCGCGCACCACTAAATTCGGGCGGAAACGGTTCATCGGAAGCGGCTCGTCGAGACGCGAATTGAGATCTCCCAAAGACGCTTCGGAGATGAGAAGGAACGGGAAGCCGTCGGCGAGATGCACGCGGTCTTCGGGGTTCGCGAAGTCCGGGTCGACGCGCCGGATGGAGTCCTCCGGCAAATGGACGAGGCGGCACGGGAATCGAAGGAACTCGGAGAACCATCGGCCCGCTTCGTCACCCGTCGGCGCGACCTCCACGATATCTCCCCACACGCGGGCGAGGATTCGGGAACCGCCCGGCTCGAACGGAACTTCGAGGGGCGGCATGTCCGGGGCGGTTATGGAGAGATGGCCGTCCTTTATCTCCGGCTTTATGAGGGACATCCTCGGGAGTTCGCGCTGCGAGAGGAAGACGCCCTCCTCGTCTGTGAGCATCCATCGCCTGTCGTGGACGAGGCCGAGCGGGTCGGCTCGCCATGAATCCACGGAGGTTCCGGCGCATGATTTGATCGGGTACACGTGGAGGCTCGCGAGGCTCGGCGTTTCCATGAGGCGCATTAAACGCGAGAGCGGGCGGAGATGCAAAGTCGCTTCGCTCCGTTCTTGGCTCTTAGTTTTTGGTTTTTAGCGAAGAACGAAAAACCGAGGACGAATAACGGGAGCGACCTTCACCCCGACCCGTCGAGGACATCGAGGGTTTGCCACGAGGCGAGGAGGTCGAGGGCTTCGTCGGGCGGGAGGGGGTGGGAGAAGTGGTATCCCTGCCCGATATCGCAGCCGAGGCGGCGGAGCGTCGAGAGTTGTCCGGGGGTTTCGATGCCTTCGGAGATGACCTCGAGTTCGAGGGCGTGGGCGAGCTCGATGATCGAGCCTACGACGTTCGCCATTTGCGGGTCGTCCTCCAAGGTCGAGACGAAGGAGCGGTCCACTTTGAGGGAGTCGAGCGGGAACTGGCGGAGGCACGAGA
>JACCWD010000120.1 GCA_013697825.1 Rubrobacter sp. | reverse complement strand
CGTCCAGGCTGATCCGGCGTATCCTTAGTGCCATGCGCTGACTCCTTGTGGTGAAGGTTGGTGGTGCTTCCTTCACCCTACCAAGAGAGTCAGCGTATCGTTAACTAAACCGTATTGCGCCTAGCGCACCTCCCTCTCGATGGCGAAGGCACACGCGATGCCGCGCTTCTTCGGGCGCGTCCACCCGAGGTTCCTCACGCCCCACGCGTCCACCATCACCATCGGCATACTCGCCGCCGTGTGGTACGCCGTCGTCAACGCCATAAGCGAGAACTTCCTCTTCGACACGCTCTCCGCCCTCTCGCTCATGGTCGCCTTTTATTACTCGCTCACCGGCTTCGCATGCGTTGTGTATTACCGCCGCGAACTCTTCAAAAGCGCGAAGAACCTCCTCTTCATCGGGGTCGCCCCGCTCCTCGGAGCCTCGCTCCTCTCGTACCTCTTCGTGCGCTCCCTCCTCGTTCTCGCGAACCCCGCCGAGTCGTACACCGGAGGCTCGCTCTTCGGCTTCGGGCTGCCGATGATCATCGGAGTCGGCTTCCTCTCGCTCGGCGCGGTGTTCATGATCCTTTGGCGCATCTTCGGAGAGAACCATGGCTTCTTCACCCGCCGCCCGGAAACAGTGAAACCCGAAGCAGCCGCCGGAAAGACTCCGATAAAGGAAACACGATGAAAAGAAGCCGGACGACCGCCGCGAGGGAAGGAAGTATTTGACATGCTCGACCCCAACGAAAGGTGGCGCTCCATCGGAGAAAAGCCGGACTACGCCGGCCTTCTCACCTTCGGCGGAGCTACGTTCACTCAAAACCCGGAAGACCTCCGGGGCGCGGATGTGGCGATCATCGGCGCGCCGGTGGACGAACTCGTCTCCGACCGCCCCGGCACGCGCTTCGCGCCTCGAGCCATCCGGAGCGCGAGTTGCCCGCCCGGAGCGAACCTCGAAACGAAGGTGGACGCCTTCGCCGAACTCCGCGTCGTGGATTTCGGGGACACTCCCATCGTCCCCGCCGACCCCGTACGATCCCACGCCGCCATCGAGAAGACCGTCGGAGAAGCTCTCGCCGCCGGGGCCGTCCCGCTCGTACTCGGCGGAGATCATTCCATCACCGAGGCGAACGTTCGGGCATGCGCCGCCGTCCACGGTTCCGTCGGCCTCGTCCACTTCGACACGCACACCGACACCGGCTCCGAGGTCTTCGGGGTCGAGATGTCGCATGGCACGATCATGCGCCGCCTCGTCGAGGGTGGCTTCGTGGAGCCGGAGCGGTACGTCCAAATTGGGCTTCGAGGATACTGGCCGGGGGAGGAGGAGTTCTCGTGGCAAAGGGAGCGCGGAATAACGAGCCTCTTCATGCACGACGTGCGCGACCTCGGCATACGAGACATCGTCCGAAGGGCGGTCGAGGTGGCGGGGGAGGGGCCGGTCTTCCTCACGGTGGACATTGACGTTCTCGACCCCGCCTTCGCCCCCGGAACCGGGACGCCCGAGCCGGGCGGGATGACGACCGGAGAGCTTATGTGGGCCGTGCGCGAGGTGGCGCGGAGTGTCGAGATAGTCGGCGCGGATCTCGTGGAGGTCATCCCGACCGGAGTGGGTTCGGCGGACATAACCGCCCTCGCCGCCGACCGGACCGTCCGCGAGACCCTCGGCGGCCTCGCGCTGCAAAGAAAACAAGGAAAAAAGGAGACGCGATGAGCGAAACGAGAACCATAAGGAACTTCGTGAACGGCGAATACACCGAGTCGGCGAACGGGAGCCTCGACCTCGTGAACCCTTCGACGGGGGAGGTCTTCGCCGCATCCCCGATCACCGACGAAGGCGGCGTGGATGCGGCTTTCAAAGCGGCGGAGCGCGCCTTCGAGACGTGGCGCGACTCCACGCCCGCCGAGCGGCAAATGGCCCTCCTCCGCATCGCCGACAAGCTCGAAGAGCGGGCCGAGGACTTCGTGAAGGCCGAGTCGGAGAACACCGGGAAGCCGCTCGCCCTCACGATGGAGGAAGAAATACCGATGGGAACCGATCAAATCCGGTTCTTCGCCGGAGCGGCCCGCGTCCTCGAAGGGAAGTCCGCCGGGGAGTATATGGAGGGGATGACCTCGTTTGTCCGGCGGGAGCCGATTGGGGTTTGCGCGCAGGTTACGCCGTGGAACTATCCGCTCCTCATGGCGATATGGAAGATCGCCCCCGCCATCGCCGCCGGAAACACCGTGGTTTTGAAGCCCTCCGACACGACCCCCATAACCACCCTCATGCTCGCGGAGGCCGCCGCCGAGTTTCTCCCCGAAGGCGTTCTCAACGTCGTGTGCGATGATCGCGACACGGGGAGGCTCCTCGTCGAACATCCGGTTCCGCAAATGGTCTCCATCACCGGATCGGTGAGAGCGGGCATGGAGGTGGCGAAGAGTGCCGCTGCCGATTTGAAACGCACGCACCTCGAACTCGGAGGGAAAGCCCCCGTCATCGTCTTCGACGACGCGGACATCGAGGCCGCCGCCGAGGAGATCGCCGTCGCCGGGTATTTCAACGCCGGACAGGATTGCACGGCGGCGACCCGCGTCCTCGCCGCTCCGGGCGTCCATGACGACTTCGTGGCCGCGCTCGCCGAGCAGGCGAGGAACACGAAGACCGGAGCGCCGGACGACGAGGATGTTCTTTTCGGGCCGCTCAATAATGCGGATCAGTTCGAGAGGGTCTCGGGGATGGTTGACCGGGTTCCGGATCACGCCTCGGTCGAGGCCGGAGGAGAGCGGGTTGGAGAGCGCGGCTTTTTCTATTCTCCGACGGTCGTGAGCGGGCTTCGCCAAGACGACGAGATGAGCCAGAACGAGGTCTTCGGCCCCGTCATAAGCGTCCAGAAATTCTCCGACGAGGACGAGGCCGTGAAGTGGGCCAACGGTGTGAAGTACGGCCTTGCGTCGAGTGTGTTCACGAGGGATCACGGTCGGGCGATGCGTGTGAGCCGGAGGCTCGACTTCGGGTGCGTGTGGATAAACACGCATATTCCGCTCGTCGCCGAGATGCCTCATGGGGGATTCAAGCACTCCGGCCACGGAAAAGACCTCTCGATGTATGGGTTCGAGGACTATACCCGCGTAAAGCACGTCATGACGAACCTCGGGATTTGATGGAGCGCGCCGAAAGCCGGAGTCGAAAACGTATGGTCAAGGAGGTTTAGCATGCCGACAGTTATTGGAGTCCCGAAGGAGATAAAGGACAAAGAAGGCCGCGTCTCCATGCAGCCCGACGGCGTCGCGGAACTCGTCCACCACGGCCACGAGGTCGTCGTCCAAAACGGAGCCGGAAGAGGCGCGGGATTCACGGACGAGGAATATGAGAGAGCCGGAGCGAAAATGATCCCTTCGGCGAAGGAAGTCTTCGATGCCGCCGAACTCATAGTGAAGGTGAAGGAACCCGTCCCCGAGGAATACGACCTCTTCCACGAGGGACACACACTCTTCACGTACTTGCATCTCGCGGCGGACAAAAGGCAAACCGAGTTCCTCATGGAAAGGAAAATTGACTCCATCGCCTATGAAACCGTCGAACTCGACGACGGGTCCCTCCCTCTTCTCACTCCCATGAGCGAGGTCGCCGGGAGGATGGCGACGCAGGCGGCGGCCCATTGCCTCGAAAGTCCGCAAGGAGGGGCGGGGCTTCTTCTCGGAGGCGTTCCCGGCACTCCGGCGTCGAGGGTTACTATCGTGGGCGGCGGGGTCGTCGGACTCGAGGCGGCGAAGATAGCGGTCGGCATGAGGGCAATCGTCCGCATCCTCGATATAAACCCGAGGCGTCTTGCGTACCTTTCGGACATCTTCGGGGGACGTGTGGATCTCGTGATCCCGAACAGGGCGAGGATGGCCGCCTACGTCGAAGAGTCGGACGTGGTGATCGGGGCGGTTCTCGTGCATGGAGCGAAAGCTCCGAAGCTCGTCTCGCGGGAGATGATTGCGAGCATGCGAGACGGATCGGTGGCGGTGGACGTAGCCATAGACCAGGGCGGATGCATAGAGACGGCACGGGCGACGACCCACTCCGATCCCACATACGTCGAAGAAGGAGTCGTCCATTACTGCGTGGCGAACATCCCCGGTGCGGTGGCGCGGACATCCACGCTCGCACTCACGAGCGTGACGTTGCCATACCTCATCAAGATAGCGGATCGGGGCGTCGAGGGCGCGGCGAAGAGCGACCCGGCTATGGCGAAAGGACTTTCGACCCTTCGCGGAGAGCTTCTCTCGGCACCGGTCGCCGAAGCTCACGGGCTTCCGTACACCTCGCCAAATCTGGTATCCGGGGAGAGGGAAAAAGCTGCGGGGAGGGTGTGACAGCGAAGTTCATGAAGGTTGATCCACCTCGTCCGCGATGTTCCGGGCGGCCGTCGCAGCGTGTCCGGGAAGTATTTCCTGAAGCCCGGCTCGACGAAGGATCAACCGTCCCGCAACTCGCTGTGAGCGGGTTGGGATAGCCGATGGATACGCGCAGGGAGGCGGCGGAGCTGCGCTTGCGAACCTCCACACGTCTCCGGGACTCGGGAACGCGATTGTGGTCGTCGTCACCGCCTTCCACAACAAGACACCGCTCGTGATCACCCGGACAACAAGACAGATGTCGCCTCTCCTTCGAACCTCTCCTCTCCGGCAAACTCGTCGAACTGGCTCGCCCACACGTGAAGTGGAGCCATAAACCCACCCGTCCCGAAGACGTTCCCGGAGCCACATAACGCGCCTTCCACGAAGCCATGCACCCATCGCGAGAGCCGGCCTTCGGCTCGATCTCGATGGATGACTGGGAAGCGACCGTCGAAAGTATTTCCGTTCGAAAGGTCATCCACCGGAGCGTTCCGGAGCCGGAGGCTTTACGGAAAGTGACGGAGATCCTTTCCGAGAGCCGCCGTTCGGCGACAATCGCGGGTTCGTGGATCGCTCGGGAGCTTTCCACGACGCGGTGACCGTTGGCCGAGAAAATGCACGCGGCGGTGTGGGCCAAGCCGAGCGCGTCGAGGGCGGGATTCCCGCAAACCCGTCCCCTCTTTCAAGGACACCTCGCCGCCGCATTCTGGGCGGCGTGGCTTCCGGCTCTGTACGCAGGGATCATGTGGCGCCGGACTACGACCGCAGCCGCGCTGTGGTCCATGACCTGGGGCAGCGTCATAGCCCTTCTCCTCGGACTCGGGCGGGTTTTCGAAATAACCCCCGAGTGGCTGCCGCCGAGCGTGTTCGCCTTTCTTGGGGCGACGGCGATACTCGTGTTTCTCTCCCTTACCGGACGGGCTTCCGAGAGGGAAATCGAAGTATTCGAGAGCATGCGGGAACCTGACGACACGGAGGAGTCAGAGACTGATGAGTGAGGAACGACAGGGGAGAAGGCGTGTGGATCGTTTCGGATTTCTGGCGACGGTCGCAGGAGCTTTGATACTCGTGGCAATACTGGCGTTTACGCTGCCGCCGCTTTTGAGGTGGTGGGACACCCTCGTAGTTATGGTGTCGCTCTGCTTGCCGGCGATCGCGGCGGGTCTCGTCTACGAGTGGATCGAGCGCAGGGGAGGATGGGATCAGAGCCGGAGGTTACGATAAGGAAGCCTCCGGCTTTCCGTCGTGCGACGTTTCGCCCGGTCGCGGCAAACCGTTTCGAGGACGGCGAACGGCGGAAGGATCGCCAATGATTAGCAGCGAATCGCCGACAGCTTCGGGCTCGGCTTGCGTTTGCCGGAGCCTGGAAGGTGTCGGCTTTTTTCGAAGGTTGCAACCTGACTCATCTCTACGAGTAGACGGAAAGGCTTGCGAACGGCTTTGAAGGGCCATGCGACGATCCTCGTGGGAGTTCTCATAGCTTCTCCGGCCAGCTTGCCAGGAAGGTGCAAGGTGCGTTCCGCCATATCGCGGGCGTACTCCGCGTAAATGTGTCCCGAGTAAATTTGAGTCTTTCCGCAAGTGGCGCATCGACTGGCCTCCAGACGCTCCGACAGATAAAGCAGTTCGTGTCCGCCCTCGACTCCGCAGGTCGAACACGTGAGGATAGCGGCCTTCTCCAACTTCAAGACGACGCTCCTTTCAAAGCGATGGCCTCCGGCCTGGTTCGCCTTCCTGCCGCCGGACGGACTGTACGAAGTTTACACCCGGTATCGCGTGCGGCAACGGCAAAGTTCTTCACATCATCAACTCCCAGTTCGAGATCCCTTCCTGCAAGTCCGCGAGGAACCTCGCTCCGTCGGCCCCGTCGGCCACCCGGTGATCCACGGAGAGCGTCACGGAAATGACCCACCTCGGAAACCACTCCCCATCCACCCACTCCGGCACGGTGCGAAGCCGCCCGACGGCGAGGATAGCCGCCTCTGGCTGGTTGATGATCGCGTCGAAGGAATCCACGCCCATCATCCCGAGGTTCGAGATCGTGAACGTCCCCCCCGAAAGCTCCTCCCGCGAGAGCTTCCCGCTTCGCGCTTTCTCGAAAAGCTCCCGAGTTTTCATGGCGAGGTCTCGAAGACGAAGCTCGTTCGCCCCCTTCACGACCGGGACGACGAGTCCGCGCTCGGTGGCGGCGGCGACGCCGAGGTTCACGTACTCGCCAACGAGGAGTTCGCCCGCGTCGAAACGAGCATTGAGCCGGGGATGATCTTCGAGTGTGCGGACGACGGCGAAGGAGATCAAATCGTTCAAAGACGGAGCCGGGTCGAGCTTCTTTTTGAGCCTCTCACGCAACTCCACGAGTCCTTCGGCGTCGAGGTCGCGCCGGAGATAAAAGTGCGGAACCTCCGCGAAGCTCCGCTGCGTCCTCTCCGCGCCGAGCCTTCGTATTTGCGACAGAGTCTCGCGCCGGATACCCGCTTCGCCGACCTCTTCCGAGTCCCCCGACCCGTTTACCGAAGCGGCCGCCTCCTCCGGCCCGGTCGCCGGAGCTTCGAAGCTCACGACGTCCGAGAGATACACTCGCCCGTTCGGGCCGGAGCCGGAGACCTCCGAAAGCTCGATGCCGCGCTCCTTCGCCGCCCGCCGCGCCGCGGGCGACGCCCGAAGGCCCTTCGCCTTCCCGGACGACTCTCCGGCCGCGCTTTTCACGGAGTCCGCCATGTCCTCGGAGACGGCTTCTTCGGAGATGTCCTCCGGGTCGGGAGCTTCGGGTTCGGGGGAGTCCACGGGTTCCGGCGGCTCCTCTCCCGGAGAGAGGATGTGGGCGAGGAGCGCGCCGACGGGGATGGTTTCTCCTTCGTCTCTCGCGATATTTCGAACGATGCCCGTCTCCGGCGCTTCGACCTCGAAGCTCGTCTTGTCGGTGTCAATTTCGAGGACGGGGTCTCCCTTCTCGACCTCGTCGCCCTCGGAGACGAGCCACCGGACGATGGTCGCCTCGCTCATGTCCATGCCGAGGCTCGGCACCTTGAGTTCGGCCATTACGAATACACCCCCACGCGCTCGTCCACGAGCGAGCGCACCGCCTCGATGACTTTCTCGGGACTCGGGCGAACGTGCGCTTCGAGGTTTTTGTTGTACGGGATAGGCACGTCCGCCCCGGCGACCCTCGCGGGGGCGCGGTCGAGCGCGTAGAAGCTCTCGCCCTCGACGATGCGCGAGACGACCTCCGCTCCCCATCCCGCCGTCTTCACATCCTCCTCGACGACGACGAGCCGTCCCGTCTTCTCGACGGAGCCGGCGACTGTCGCGTGATCCATCGGCGAGAGGGTGCGGAGATCCAGAACCTCCGCCTCGATGCCATCATCCGCGAGCGATTCTGCCGCTTCGAGCGCGTAATGGTGGACGAGTCCGGCGGAGACGATCGTCACGTCTTCGCCCTCGCGGGAAACATTCGCCTCCCCGATGGGAACCCGGTATTCCTCTTCCGGGACATCGCCCTTCCGGTTGTAGAGGAGCTTGTGCTCATAGAAGAGAACCGGGTTCGGGTCGTCGAGCGCGGCGAGGAGGAGTCCTTTCGCGTCATGCGGTGTCGAGGGCATGACGACTTTGAGGCCGGGGACGTGGACGAACCACGCTTCGAGGGATTGCGAATGTTGCGCGGCGGCTCCGGTCCCCGCTCCTCCGGGGGTTCGGAGGACGAACGGCACCTCCGCCTCGCCGCCGAACATGTACCGGAGCTTCGCGGCCTGGTTCACGAGTTGATCCATGCAGTGCGTGATGAAGTCCGAGAACTGGACCTCGATGATCGGCTTCATCCCCACGAGCGCCGCTCCGATCCCGAGGCCGGTAAATCCCGCTTCCGAGAGCGGCGTATCCACCACGCGCTCCTCGCCGAACTCCTCGACCATCCCCCGGCTTACGCCGAAGGCTCCGCCGTACACCCCCACATCCTCGCCCATGAGGAAGACCGAGTCGTCGTTTCGCATGGCGAGGGTCATCGCCTCGCGGAGGGCTTCGCGGTACGTGATCTCTCGCGCGGTTCCGTTCTCGTTAGGCATACACGTCCTCCAGCGCGGACCCGGGTTCGGGTTCGGGTTCGTTCGCGGCCCACTGGAAGGCGGCTTCGACCTCCTCGTATATTTTCTTCTCGATCTCCGGGAGTCCTCCTTTTTCGAGGTCTCCGCTCTTTTCGAGGCGCGCGGCGAAGCGCCCGATGGGGTCGCTCTCGCGCCACTCCTTTATCTCCTCGCGAGTCCGGTACAGATTCGCGTCGCTCTTCGAATGCCCGAGATACCGGTACGTGTTCGCCTCGATGAGCGAGGGCCCGCCCCCGCTTCTCGCCCGCTCGACGGCCTCGGAGGCGACCTCCATGATCTCGGGGAGTTCCATGCCGTCAACCGTGACTCCGGGCATGCCGTACCCGTCGGCCTTCTCGGAGATGCGCGAGTTCGCGAAGCCCCGCTCGACGGAGAGGCTCATCGCGTACTGGTTGTTCTCGCACACGAAGACTACGGGGAGGCTCCACACGGCGGCCATGTTCAAGGATTCGCTGAAGATCCCTTCTTGCACCGCGCCGTCTCCGAAGAAACAAACGGCCACCCGGTCTTCCTTTCTCCTTTTGAACGCCCACGCCGCGCCGCACACGATGCCCATGCTCCCGGCGACGATGCCGTTCGCCCCGAGCATCCCCGCCGAGACGTCGGCGATGTGCATGGAGCCTCCCTTTCCATGACAGTATCCTGAGGCTTTCCCGAGGAGCTCGGCTGCCATCTTCTTCACATCCAAACCAAAAGCCAGGGCGTGTCCGTGTCCGCGGTGGGTTCCGGTGATGACGTCGCCGTCGCGGAGGGCGGAGATCACCCCGACGGCGACCGCCTCCTGACCGACGTAGAAATGGGCGGTTCCGTGTAAAGCGCCCTCCGCGTACAGTTCGTCCACCTTCTCGTCGAAGGCGCGGATGCGGAGCATGGTTTCGAGCAGTTCCAGTCGGTTCTCATATTTCTTCATCGAGGCTCCTTAGCTTCGGTGTTTCGAGCAGCGCGTGGGCGAGGCTTTCGTCGCACACGAGCGAGTTCATGAGGCCGCCGCGAAGCACGGCGGCCACGCCTTTCGCCTTCTCCGATCCGGTCGCGATGCCGATGGTCGTCGGGATGGCTTTGAGATCTTCCGGTGTGACGCCGAGTATTCGCTCGGAGAGTTCCGGGCAGCGGGGGAGTCCCTCCTCGTCGAGGAAGTGGCAGCATACGTCCCCGACGACTCCGCGCTCGGCGAGGCCGAGGAACTCTTCGAGGGAGAAGTATCCGGCCTCGACCATCGTGGAGGTGGGGAGAATGCCCCCGATCCCGGCGACCGCGACATCGGAGGCCGAGGCTTCTTCGAGCGAGTCCACGATGCCGGGCATGTGCGCGAGTTCGGCCCGGCTCTCGGGGGAGGCGGCGATGGCGGGGGCGGCGAGTTGGAGATGATCCGCGTCGAGCTTCGCCGCGAGGTCGGCGCACACCCGGTTCGAGTGGAGACGTCCCTTCGCCTTCCCCATCCCGCCGAGGAGCGGAACGACCCGCTCCACCGCGAACGCCCGGCGTCCCGTCGCGTCCGCGAGAGAGCGGACAGAAACCCCCCACGAAAGCCCGAGAACCGTCTTCGAGGTGCATATGCGAGCGAGTAGCGTCGAACACGCCGAACCGGCGGCGTACTCCGTGGTCTCGCGATTTTCACTCGTCGGGACGACGAGGGCTTCCTTGAGGCCGAAGCGGTCTTCGAGGGAGATTTCGAGGGCGGCGAAGTCTCCCGAAGGGTCGGCTATCTCTATCTTGACGAGGCCGCGCTTCTTGCCCTCGGACAACAGTTTCGACACCTTCGGGCGCGAGAATCCCATGCGCGAGGCGACCTCGGCTTGCGTGAGGTTTCGCTCGTAGTAGAGGCGGAGAACCTTGAGTATGAGGTGATCCTCCTCGGTGAGCGTCTTCGGGTCAATGGGATAACGGACGGCCACTTCTTCACCCCCTCTCCAGCGTGAGTTCCTGCATCCGGCGCAGCCCCGCCACGAACGAACCCTCCGAGATCTCGACCGCCGAGCGCGGCACTTCCTCGCCCTTCGCTACGGGACGAACGACCTTCGCGCCCGAGGCGAGGCCGACGGGGAGTGTCCCGACCGCGCTTTCCACGGTCCTCGTCCACCCGTAATAGTCCGCCGCGCCGATCCCCCCGAGGATGTCGCCCGCATCGAGGTCTCGTTTGGCGACGGCGACGACTTCAGCGACGGGGTCTCCGAGGGCGGTGATCGTCGGCTCCCCGAATATGGCGGCCCTCGCGACCGAGATCGGAGTCTCCAGGCTCGTGAGGTGGTACGGGCGGTAGAATACGTGGTTCGGCCCCGCGCCTTGTCCGAGGTACGAGAGCGTCTCTCGCACGTCCCCCGGCACGCTCCTCACGATGACGAAGACGCCGGGCGCGACGCCGCGCACGTAGTCCACGACGCCCAATTTCGAGAGGATGCCGCCGTCTTTTTCGAGAGCGAAGGTCTCCGGAAGCCGGTTCGGGTCTGTCTCCTCGGGGCCGTGCATTCCCGGAACGTCCGGGACGAAGCCGGTGGCGTTTGCGACGGCGGCCATCTCGACCATCGTCTTCGTCCCGTCCACGAAGGAGGCGAGCATCTTCGGGTTCATGCGCTTTCTCTCAGCTTCGCCTGCGAGGGACTCGGGGGTGGCGGAGAAGTCGAGGGGGTTGTTTTTGCCCTTTCCGGCGACGACGACCTCGAAGCCGAGGGAGGCGGCGAAGTCGAAGAGCTCCATGATCGCGCCCGGCTCGTCTCCCGCCGAGCCCGTGTAGACAACGCCCGCGCTCCCAGCCATCTTCTGGAGCGTCGCGCCGACGGTCACGTCGGTCTCGACGTTGAGCATGACGACGTGCTTTCCGTTTTGTATGGCCTCGTAGGCGACTCTCGCCCCGACCTCCGGAACCCCGGTCGCCTCGACGACGACGTCCACGCGGTCGGAGCGGGCGACCTCGCTCGCGTCGTCGGTTATGGCGGGGCAAACGGAGTTGACGGAGGTTCCGTTCAGCCCGAAGGTCGGTTCCAGCCCGGCGCGCCGGAAGGCTTCGGCGGCGAGGTCGGGGTTTATGTCGGCGGCGGCGGAGACCTCCATGCCGGGGATGCCCGCGACCTGCGCGATGAAGCCCCGGCCCATCTGCCCCGCCCCGACGAGGCCGACCCGTATCGGCGTCCCCGCTTTCTGGAGGGCTTCCAGCCTGTCTCTCATGGGCATTTTCAGTCCGACCTTTCGGCGGACTTTATCTCGACCCTCGCGCCGGGTCGTATCTCTTCGAGGAGTTTCACGTCGCCGGGTTCCTCGACGTATATTTCGCCGGGCAGCTCGGTCTGCGGCTCGCCGTTGAACTTGAAGACTGCGTGGCCGAGCTCGAGGACGTTCTTCCACGCCTTCTCTCCGACCGCGGTGATGCGGAAAGCGTGTTCTCCGATGGAGAGGACGTCGCCCGGCTGTGGCGGGGCTTCACGGCTCGTGGTCGGTTTATGAAGCACGGACATCTCGGCCAGTTCCGGGGGTGCGCCCTCGGCGAAGGTGATGAGCAGCCCGGCTTCCAGGAAGTCCGGGACTTCCGGCCCGAGGCGCGTCACCTCCGTGAGGTATATGGTCTCTGTCTGGATCATCCATCCACCTTTCTACGCATAGAGTCCGAAGCTGAGGAGCCAACCGACGAGGACGGCGATGGGGCCGGTGATCTGCCGCGAGAAAAGAACCGCCGGAACCCCGATCTCGACGGTCTTCGGGTTCGCTTCCCCGAGCGCGAGTCCGACGGGGACGAAGTCGCATCCGACCTGAACGTTGTACGCGAAGAGGGCGGGGAGGGCGAACTGCGGGTCTATCGCTCCGCGCCCGATCTGGTCCCCGATCAAAACCCCGATCACCTGCGCGATGACCGCACCAGGCCCGAGAACGGGCGAGAGGAACGGCAAGCCGACGATAACCGAGAGCATGAGAAGCCCCGCGAGGTTGTCGGCGAGGGGGGAGAGGGTGTTCGCGATGAGGTTCCCGATCCCGGATGCGTTTATGAGGCCGATGAGGAGGCACACGAACGCCATGAACGGAAGCACGTTCCTTATGACGGTGTCTATGGACTGGCGACCGCTCTGGAAGAGAATGCCGACGACCCCGCCTATGCCCCGCCCGAAACGGGCTATGAAACCGGTGATCCCGGTCCCGGTCTCGGCTTCGGCGGCTCCTTGCGGGGCCGCGAACGGACTCGCCATCCCGGCGCTCGCCGCCGCCTCGGGGCCGCCGGAGCCGATGGCGCCGCCTATGACGGAGTCCGCCTCCGCCTCGTCGGCGAGGTTTATTCTCTCCGGCGTGACTCCGGAGACGTATATGTCCTCCGTTATGAACTGGGCGAGCGGCCCCGCCTGCCCGACGGGGGTGAGGTTTATGGTCGGGATGCGCTTTCGTGGATAAACCCCGGCCCTCGCCGTCCCGCCGCAGTCAACGACGACGGCGGCTATTTCGCTCTCCGGCGGCGGGGCGCGGAACCCGTCCACGACCTCGGCTCCGGTGAGTTCGGCTATTCTTTGCGCGACCTCGGGGATTCCTCCGCCGGTGACGGCGACGATTTTGTCTTTTTCTTCCGTTGGCTGGATGACGAGCGGGCCGCCCCATCCCTGCGGGCCGCGCTCGACTTTGACGGCTTTGTATGACTTCTCCATCATCGCCCCCCTAAAGCTCCACGCCCTGACGACGCGCCAAAAACGCCGTTATGAGCTGAGTGATGACCCCCCGGATGAAGATCACGATGAGACCCGCGATAAGATACCGGATCGCAAGCGGCCCGAGCGGGAGGTCGAGTTGTTGCAAACCCCTCGCCACCCCGAGCCACACGAACAGCTCCGCCGGGTTCACATGCGGGAACAGACCGAGCGGCGGATGCACGAAAGACACCGCCGAGTCATAGAACGCGGGCTTGTATTTCTCTTCCAGGAACGTCCCGAAGGTGTACGCCATCGGGTTCGTCAGGAAGAAGACGGCGAGGATCGGCAAAAGCGTGTACCTTGTGAAAATGCTCCCCGCCGCAAACCTCGCCGCCCTTTGTACGCGCTCCTCCCCGATCAAATTCACGAGCGTATAAAACGCCGTGAGGAGCACGATGAGCAAGGGTACGATCCCCGTCACGAACCCGACGAAGACTTCCCCGCCGGCCTGGAAGAGCCCGATAAACCACTCTGCCCCGTCGCCGAGCGCGCCGAGGATGCCGCCCGCCCCGGCGGCGGCTTCGTCTTCTTGCTGAAGCAGCGCGAGGGTCGTCGCGTCCGCCAGCTCATGAAGTAAATTCATTCTTCACCCCGTGGATTTATGTGGATACTTCTCCGAACCGCGTTATCCGGCGACCATCTCCGGCTTTTTCGCCTTGCTTTCTTCACGGACGCGCTCTATTTGCTCGACCGCTCTGCAGGCTGCGAGCATCGTCGCCTTCTCGTACGGCTCTTCGCGGTTCTCGTCCCTTAGGTTCTCGACGCCCTCTCCGACGAGATCCGGCGCCTCATTGAATCGCGCGAAGACGGTCATCCCGCGCATCCGAAGCGCCCGCGTTACGACCCCCCAGCGGTCAGAGACGAGAATGAGGATCACACCTTTCCCGAACCTCCCCTTCGCATTTCCGACACCCACATAACCTTCGCCACCCTCTCCCGCAATGCCACCGAGAACCTTGCGATAGTGCCTCATCTGGAAGTACGTGCCGACGCTCTGCAAAAGCCACAGAACCGCCAGAATTGGGATCACGACAAACCAAATGCTCATCCCTCTCTCCCTTCCTCGACTATTCGTCCCGCCACCCACGGAACTCGCCGCCACTATATCTTTGACAATTGATATAGTCAAGAACAAATGTAAAAATAATGATGGAGCGGAGGTAAAAGGCGTTGTCTCTATGCGTCGAGGGCGGGTGGCGGATAGCTGCGTTTCGCTCTCTCAAGCTCCCTGAGAGCTTCAAAGACGGGCATGAACTTCTCGGATGCTGAGACACGCTCTCGTCCGCGTCGTGGC